>JACDFU010000112.1 GCA_013815585.1 Chloroflexota bacterium | reverse complement strand
CGCCTCTTCCCTGGCACATTGCGCGCATGGGGATGCTGTCGGTTCCGAGGGTCAGCTCGGCCCCGAAGACGCCTTCGCGGCCCGTCATCGAGACCTCCACCTCCGCTCCCTCCCGGGTCAGCGCAACGACCGAGATGAGTGCCGTCTCGGGGAAGTAGGCGTACGCGATTGGAGTCTCCGGTTCGTAAATCACCTGGCCGCGCTCGAGGACAAGGCGCTCGAAGTGGGGGGCCAGACGGGCCCGGGCGGAGGTACTGATTGACAGCAGCAGCCGGTTGGCGGTCGGAACCTGGTACACGGCGGTATCCCTGCCCGCGCGACCACTGCGGCCTGCGGCGTGACAAGGGAAGCATCGAGGGCCACCAGCGGGTGCCGCTGGCTTGGAACTCGGGGACACCGCTCCTTGCGTCGTTCGCAGTGTACAGCGGAAGACCAACGCCGGGCCCGATGTTCCTTAGGCTGCGCCAGCCCCCAGGATCGCAATGATCACGAGCATGATCAGGCCGCCACCGCCGAGCACCCCGAAGATGTAGAACCAGTGCGCCGGCACGTTGATATCGCCGAGGTGCTCGTTCCAGACGGTCTCCTGGTCGATCTCCTTCTCGTTCATGCCTTGCTTCGGTGTTCGGTCAGCTCCTTGAGCTGCGCTTCGATCCGTCGGAGGGCCGCCTCGGTCTCATAGTCCGTGTCGGGCGACTCGTGGCTCTTGCGATGCACGACGTAGGTCGTCAGGACGACGAACGTGAAGAGCTGCAGGAACTCGGACTGCCAGTTCTCGAACGTCGCCTGACCCCAGCTCCAGACGTATCGGCTCTCGCCGAATGCCTGTGCCTGCTGGCCGTGCTCCTCCTGCTCGGAGACGACTCGTTCCAGCCATCCAGGTCTGGAGCAACCAGCTGAAGAGGAAGAGCGCCGCGAGCGTGATGCTGAGGCCATAGTTGCGCCACAAGCGACCTAACCGAGCCCTCCTTTCGCTGCCATTACAACCCTGGAAACCGCCTCCGATGGCCAGCCCTAGCCATAGCCCGCTCCGCGACGGTTGTCCAGCGCCGCCGCGCCTAGGGGAGGCGTATCAGCGCCCTCGCAGTCGTTACGCGCCCGGGCGCCGAAGCAACCCGCCGAGGCCGCGGCGCTGAGCGCCGGCCGGCGGGCCGGGCAGGGGCATGGCGTCGTCACCGCCGACAAGCGTGGCAAGCTCCCGGAAGCTGTCCGCTGGAGCGTTGCGCGTCGGCGCAAGGACGACTGGCACGCCCTCGTTGACCGCCTTGGGGTAGAGGAAGGGCTCGAAGGGCAGCTCCACCGCGATGGGCATGCCGATCGTCATCTCGATGTCGCGACGGCGAACGAGGTCGCGGGCGAAGAGGTGATTGAGGACGAAGCGGCGCTGCTGGATGGCCGCGTCGGCCTGGTAGAGGGCCTCGAGCATCGATTGCAGCGCGTTCAGACCGGCCATCTCGGGAGCCACGAGAAAGACAACCTCGTCAGCAAGCTCGAAGAGGGTGACGGCCCGTTGATCGAGGACGGACCCGGCGTCGACCACGATGACGTCGTAGAGGCTGGGCATCGTCGCCAGCATCTTCCGCAGCGGATCGACGCGCACGAAGTCAATCGATTCCGGACGCCGGGGAGCCGGGAAGACTGCCAGGCCAGAGCTGTGCGCCTGGGCGTAGCCGGCGATGTCCTCCGGATTGCTCAGCGCAGCCTCATCACCCAGCAGCTCCGCGATCGACTGGCGGATGGACACGTTGAGATGGGTGGCAACCTGCCCCCATTGGATGTCCAGATCGAGGATGGCCACCCGGCGCCGTCCCGCCTCCGCCAGGGCGACGGCCACGTTGACTGCCGCGGTCGTGGTTCCGACGCCGCCCTTGGGACTGAAGAAGACGATGAGTCGCCGTTGCTGCCCGGCAGCCGATGCGCCATCGAGGCCTCGGGCGCTCCACTTCCTCCGCGACCGGAGCAGCAGCGCCTCGACTCGTGCTTCGAGCTCGCGCGGATCAACGGGACGGACCATGACGTCGTCCGCGCCCGCCTCGAGGAGGGCGACGCGTTCCTCGGCGTCCGTACCCTGGGCCACGCCCAGGATTGGTACGCTGGAGGACCCGGGATCGCTGCGCAGGTCGCGGCAGATGTCGATCGCGTTTCGGGGGGCCGGGACGGATCCGATGATGACGAGATCGCGGCGGGAGGCCTCGCGAACGACGTCTTCAGAATCGCCGACCGGCTCGACCGTGTGGCCGGCGCGCGAGAGCACGGACTTGACGATCTCCGCCGTCCCGCGATCGTTCTCGACGAGGAGCACCGTATTGGCGGCCAACACAAGACTCCGTCACGGACGCAGGTGGATGACCCGAGTCTAGCAGAGGGGCCGTGCTACACTGCGCCTGCTTCCCGCCTTAACGGGATTCCTGCCTGCGCGCCCGCGCCGGTACTTCCAGCTCCGCCGTCCAACGCACGACCAGCGGGGCAAACCCAGTGGAAGGAGAACAGGCGCATGCGCCGCTACGAACTCATGCTGGTCCTTCGTCCCGACATCGCCGACGATCGGGTCCAGGCAACCCTTGACCGGGCGACACGCACCGTGGTGGACAATGGCGGGCAGATCGTCAAGGTTTCGCCGTGGGGGCGTCGCAGGCTGGCCTACCCCATCGACTCGCAGCGCGAGGGCTCGTATCACATCGTGGTGTTCGACGCCCCGGCCCCGGCGGTCGAACAGCTCGAGGGCAGCCTTCGCATCACGGAAGAGGCGATGCGCCACCTCGTGACCCGCATCGAGAAGCCGGCGGCTTCTGCGCGTGGGGCTGCTGCCAGCGAGGAGACGGACGCGGAGGCAGACGGTGTCGTCCTGCCGGCCCCGCCCACGGACGAGGAGCCCGAGACCGACGAGGTGATCGACGAATCGGAGAGCGAAGCCGCTCCCGCAGCGATCGAATAGCGCCGCCGTGCGCGAGGAGGCTCAGCCGTGTCGCTGAACAAGTGCATGATCATCGGCAACCTCGGGCGTGATCCCGAGATGCGCTACACCCCCAACGGTCAGGCCGTGACCCAATTCACCGTAGCCACGAACCGGAACTATCGCGATCAGCAGGGCGAGTGGCAGAAGGAAACCGAGTGGTTCCGAGTGGTCGTCTGGGGGCAGCAGGCCGAGCGGACCGCGGAGTATTTGCGCAAGGGCAGCAAGGTCTACATCGAGGGGCGCATTCAGACGCGCCAGTGGGAGGACCAGAGCGGCCAGAAGCGCTACACGACCGAATTGATCGCCAATACCGTCACCAACCTGGAGCGGCGTCCGACCGAGGAGGGAGCCGAGTTCGGAGGAGACCGAGAGGCACAGCCGGGACAACCGGCGCAGTCAGCACAGCCGGGGCAAGCGGCCGCTGCCCGCCCGGCTCGGCAGGAAGATCGACCGGCGTCCTCCGAGAGCTTCGGCGACGACGTGGACGATCTGCCCTTCTGATCTCCAGCACGCAACCCGACTGAGGAGAGACCGCAACATGCCCGCCCCGGCCCGCTCGCGCAAGCGCGAGGACTACTACCGCGACCGACGCCGCCGCAAGGTATGTGCCTTCTGCGCCGACAAGACGGTTCAGATCGACTACAAGGAGGTCAACCGCCTCCGACGCTACCTGTCCGAGCGCGCCAAGATCGAGCCGCGTCGCAAGACCGGTACCTGTGCGGAGCACCAGCGCGAGCTCTCGGTTGCGCTCAAGCGCGCACGCCACGTGGCGCTCCTCCCGTACGCGCCCCAGCACCTGCGACCCTGAACCACGCGCGTCACTGACCCCGGGGAGGCCAGCGCGTGGAGACGATCCTGCTCCTGGCAGGGGGCGGCGCGGTCGCCGGGGCCTTTGGTGCGCTCCTCGGGCTGGGCGGCGGCGTTCTGATGGTCCCGCTGCTCACTCTCGGATTCGGGCTGCCGTTCCGGGAGGCCGTCGCGATCAGCCTGATGTCGGTGATCACCACCTCGTCTGCTGGAGCGGCCGTCTACCTGCGGCGCGGCCTGGCGAACCTGCGGCTGGGCATGACTCTCGAGCTGGCCACCGCCATCGGGGGCCTGGCCGGCGGTTTCGCCGCCTTTCTGCTTTCGGAACGGCTGCTCGCGGCCGCCTTTTCCCTGCTCCTTGCCTACACGGCCTTCTCGATGCTGCGCGGGCCGGGCGAGGGCCCCGAGAGACATCCTGAGTCACGGGCCCACGGAGAGCACGACGCGGTGGAGGCACACGAGTCCACGCTCGGGGGCCCCGGTTACAGCGTCCGGAACCTGCCGCTCGGAATGGGACTCAGCGTGGTCGCGGGCGTGATCTCGGCGCTGCTCGGAATCGGCGGAGGCACCGTCAAGGTGCCGGCGATGCACCTCGTGATGGGCGTCCCACTTCGCGTGGCGGTCGCGACCAGCGGTCTCATGATCGGCGTCACGGCGTCAGCCAGCGCCATCGTCTACCTGGTCCGCGGCACGGTGGATCCCTACGTTGCCGGTCCGGTCGTGGTCGGGAGCTTCCTGGGAGCCTCGGGGGCGTCGCACCTCTCCCATCGGGTGCCGGTGGACGTGCTCCGTCTCCTGTTCGTCGTAGTCCTCGGCTACGTGGCGGTCGAGATGGCGGCGCGGGCATTGGGCCTCCGAATCCTCGCGGCGACGCCGGCGTGAGCCACGCCAATCCGCTCGACGCTTTCGACTCGGGCGACCCCGTCGAGCGCAGGGTGGCGGGCCTTCTCGCGCGGGGCACGCTGATCGTGCTCGCCCTGGTCGTGCTGGGCACCATCCTTACGGTGCTGGCCGGGATCACGCCCATCCGCCAGCCCGGCCCACGGCTCGAGGTCGGCTCGCTGGCCGCGGAACTTGCCGGGCTGCGGCCCGGTGGGATCCTGTGGCTGGGCTTGCTGCTCACAGTCGCCCTGCCGACCGGCCGAGTGCTCGTCTCGTTGGTCGGCTTCGCACGTGCGCGAGACCGCCGATCGGCCTTGGTTGCGGCAGCGGTACTTGGCGTGCTGGGCCTCTCTCTGACCCTCGCGCTGGCCAGCGGCTAAAGGTCAGCCCATGGACCTCGTCATTCTCGCCGTCTCCTTCGTGATCATCCTCGTGGGCGCGGAGCTGTTCACGAACGGGATCGAGTGGTTCGGGCACAAGATGAACCTGGCCGAGGGCGCCGTCGGCAGTGTCCTGGCCGCGGTCGGGACGGCTCTTCCCGAGACGATGATTCCCATCGTCGCGATCCTCTTCTCTTCGAGTGGCAACCAGGAGGCCAGCGACGCAGTGGGGGTCGGCGCCATTCTCGGTGCGCCGTTCATGCTCGCCACGCTGGCGATGTTCGTCACCGGCCTTGCGGTGCTCTCCCAGGCGCGCCGCCGCCCGGCGGGCGACGTGATGCCCGTCGATTCCGACGTCCTGGGCAAGGACATCCGGTACTTCTTCGTGGCCTACGGCCTCGCCGTCGCCGTCGCTTTCGTCCCAAGCGAGTTCGGATGGGTGAAGCCGGCAGCGGCCGTTCTCCTGCTCGTCATCTACGCCCTCTACGTCAAGGCGCATTTCGAGGCGGACCCGAATGTCGACGCGGTCGACCTGGCGCCCCTTCGCTTCAATCGGTTGGACCGCTCGCGGGAGGATGACGATCCGCAGGGCCCGCGCTTGCGAGTCGTCTCGCTGCAGGTAGTGGCCGCTCTCGCGCTGATCATCGCCGGCGCCGTCGCCTTTGTCGGAGCGGTCGAGCACCTGGCCGAGGTGGTCGGCATCAACCCGGCCATCCTCGCCCTTGTCGTCGCCCCGATCGCCACCGAGCTGCCCGAGAAGTTCAACAGCATCATCTGGGTGCGCCAGGGCAAGGACACGCTCGCCATGGGCAACATCACCGGTGCCATGGTGTTCCAGTCCTGCATCCCGACGGTGGTCGCGCTGCTCTTTGCCGGGAGCTCCTGGGCCGTCACGGAAGACTCGTTGATCAGCTTCGCCTCGGCCGGGATCGCCTTCCTGTCCACTGCGGCGATCTTCCTGCCCATGATTCGGAGGGGCCGCCTGAACGGCCGTGGGCTCCTGATCGGTGGGCTCTTCTACGCGATCTATCTTGGCCTCGTGGTCCTGTCGCTCACCGGAGTTCTCTAGGCTGATCGGCCCGCGCACCGGGCTATACTCGGCCGCGATGCTGACGGACAAGCGGGCGCGGCCCACCGGTGACACGGGCGGGTCACTCCCGGCTGAGCGCACCGTGCTCTGCTATTTCGAGGGCGAGTTCGTCCCGCTCGCGGACGCCCGGCTGGGCATCATGACCCACGCCGTGCTCTACGGCACCGCGATCTTCGAGGGGATCCGCGCCTACTGGAACGAGGATGAGGGCCAGCTCTTCGGGCTGAAGTTGCTCGAGCATTACCAGCGCATGGCGAAGTCGGCCGGAGTCATGTTCATGGACCTGCCCGGCACGCCCGAGGAGATGGTCGAGCTGACCATCGACCTCCTTCGCCGCAATGGCTTCCGCGAGGACACGTACGTGAGGCCATCGGTCTACAAGTCGACCGAGGCGATCGGCGTACGGCTTCATAACCTGGAGCACCGGTTCCTGGTGTTCTGCCTGCCCTTCGGCGACTACATCGACACGACGCGCGGCATCAAGGCGCAGACGGTTTCCTGGCGGCGCAACAGCGACCTGTCCATCCCGGCCCGCTCGAAGATCGTTGGGGCTTACGTGAACAGCGCTTTCGCAAAAACGGAGGCGCAGCTCAATGGATACGACGAGGCCATTGTCCTGACACTGGACGGCCACGCGTCGGAAGGAAGCGCCGAGAACCTTTTCATGGTCCGCGACGGGCTGCTCGTCACGCCGCCCGTGACCGATGACATCCTCGAAGGGATCACGCGGACCGCACTCATGGAGATCGCGCGCAACGAGATGGGTCTCGACGTCGTGGAGCGCCAGATCGACCGAACCGAGCTGTACGTGGCCGACGAGGTCCTGCTCTGCGGCACCGGGGCGCAGGTGTCCCCGGTGATCTCCATCGACCACCGGGCGGTCGGCGCGGGCCGCATCGGACCGATCGGAGCGCGACTGCGCGACCTCTATTTCGACGCGGTGAGAGGACGTCTTCCGGCATACCGGCACTGGCTGACGCCGGTCTACTAGGCCCCCGGTGACCAGCACGGCTCCTCCCGTGCCGGGTGTGCCCCTGCCGCCGGACGATCGCGTGCCGGCTGGCCCGCCGGCCCCGAAACGCCCGGTCGCATCCGCCCGAGGGCCGCTTGCCACTTCGGTCCCCAGCCAGCCGGCCATTCCGAGCAGCACGTTGCCCGCGGCGGGGGCCAGGCGCTCGACCCGCCTCCTGGAGATCCTGCCCGGACTCATCACCTGGCTGCTCATCCTGCTGCCAGTCGCTCTCAGCTTCCGCTTTCCCGAGCTCGTGGCCTGGTTCGTGCTCTCGTTCGACTTCTACTGGCTCTTCAAGGCCGTCGTGCTGTGCGGCAGCGTCGCCACCACGTACCTGCGCATCCGTCGCGTCGTCTCCATCGACTGGGCTGACCGCCTGGCGGGCCTGGCCGACCTCGCGGCGCGCGAACAGGCACTGGTGGAGCGCCTTGCAGCGGTGGAGGCTCGAGTCGCCAGGCTGGGCCTTGCCCGCCGTGCGCGCGCCGCTGCCGGCGGACGGAGAGTCGCGGGGCTGATCCGTGACGAGCTCAACGAGGTTCGGCGCCTGCGAGCAGAGGGGATCGAGGTTCTGGACCCCACCACGATCGTCCACGTCGCGCTCATCCCCACGTACACGGAGCCGTTCGAGAAGCTGTATGAGACTGTGCGCGCGCTGGCGGAGGCGGACTGGCCGCGGGAGCGCAAGCTCGTCGCGATCATCACTCGCGAGACGGACACCGGCGGCCGGGAGAACGTTGCGCGCCTCCGCGATCTCTTCGGCGACCGCTTTGCCGGCTTTTTCCACATCCTCGACCCGCTCGAGCCGGGCATCGTCGTTGGCAAGTCGAGCGCGATGGCCTACGGGGGGCGCTGGCTGTATGGAGAGCTCGGCCGGATCGGGTACGACCCAGAGCGGGTGATCGTCACCGACCTCGACTCGGACTACCGGGTGCACCCGAGCTACTTCACCTACCTGGCCTGGCGGTTCGCGACCGACCCAGATCGGGCACACCGCCTCTACCAGCCCGTGCCGATGTTCCACAACAACCTCTGGGAGGTGCCCGTTCCGGTGCGCCTGGTGGCCGTCGGCGCGACGCACGTCCAGATGTGGCGCTCGCTGAGCCCCGAGCGGCTGATCAGCTTCAGCTCGTACGCGGTTCGGCTGCAGACCGTCCACGAGGTCGGCTATTGGGCGACCGATGCGATTCCCGAGGATTCGCGCTTCTACTGGAAGAGCTTCTTCACCTACGCTGGCTCGTTCCGCGCGGAGCCGCTCTTTATCCCAATCTACGGCGACGCCGTGCGCGCCAAGTCGCTGCCTCGCACGCTGGCCCAGCAGTACACCCAGATCCGCCGCTGGGCGTGGGGGGTAACCGACATCCCGTACTACATCCACCAGGCGCTGGCGCATCCGGAGATCCCGCTCGGCCGCCGGATCCACCGGCTCGCTGACCTCTGGTCCGATCACATCAACTGGGCGATCGCCCCCTTCGTGCTGATCTTCGGCTCGAACCTCCCGCTGCTCCTCAATCCTGAGTTCCGGGCCACGACGCTCGGCCAGAACCTGCCGCTCTACGCGGCGGCGATGCTGACCGGAGCGCTGTGCATGCTTGCGCTGCTGGTCTACATCGAGGACCGGATCTCGCCGCCGCGGCCGGCCGAATGGGGGCCTCTGCGACGGACGCTGACCTACGTGCAGTGGCTGGCCGTGCCGGTGGTCGGCTTCCTGTTCAGCAATCTGCCCGCCCTGGATGCACAGACGCGCCTGATGACCGGCCGCTACCTGGAGTACCGCGTCACGGAGAAGGCCTGACGAGGCACTGGCATCGGGCTCCTCTCCCGCCAGGTCCGTGGCGAATGGGGCTGGAGGCGCCGTCTTGCCGGCGGCGAGCATGACGACCAACACTCCGCGCCTCCGCTCGGCCCGCCCGTTCTTGCGCGGCCAGCCAGGATTCACGGTCGCTGCGGCCATTCCAGGCAGCCACGGCAAGGAACGGCGCTCGGACTCGCCGCGAGCGGGGTTTTCGGCGGCCGTCTTTGGCCGTATTGGGTGAGCACGGCAAAGGCACCAGGCCTCGTGCATC
>JACDFU010000111.1 GCA_013815585.1 Chloroflexota bacterium | reverse complement strand
GTCGGACGCCGCTCGAGGCCTTGATCGGGGCCCGCAAGATGAGGCCACGATGACCGAGATGCGTCGCTACATCTTGGGGGCTGTTCAGCCTAGCCTGAACCCGCGCCGATAGGCGGCCAGTGGTCAAAAAGGGCCGCCTACGCACCGGGCGCGTAATAACGGCCCTGGGTATCGAAAACGGGGCCATCTACGCACCCGGCGCGTAGTAAGTCCGTGGCAACCCCGATGACCCGGGCGTGATCACGTCCGACGGACTCCGGGCCCGCCTTTGCGCGCTCAGCACCGATCCTCCGTGGAACCGCCTATCGAGGCCGGACCCGCTGGGAAGTGGCACCCACGAGCGTAGTACGCAGCCCACACGTAAGTGGCACGCAGACAAGGCGGTCAGTGCGCCGGTCGGCGCAACTACTCGCTACGCCGTCCCAGGAGGCGGCTAGGGCTCGGTCACGGCACTGAGGGCGTTGACGATGCCGTGTCCGTAGAACCCGTTGAACTCGAGACCACCCTCGCAGAGCGCGTTCCACGAAGCCGGTCTGCCGACGATGGTGTAGTCCACCAGCGGCGGGTTCGGGCAGGCATGGTCCGTGGCCGTCCCGGTGAGGTACGACTCAACTGCGGCAGGTGACATCGTCAGGCCGCCGCGAGCGGCGTCGGCCGTTCCGTGCTCGCTGATGATGAGCGCGGCCACGCCGGTCGCATGGGGGGCGGCCATCGAGGTGCCCTGCAGGAACTGGTAGTAGGCGCAGGTTCGCTGCGTGCCGGTCGTGCAGTCACGGATGACGAAGGGGTTGTTGGGCACGCCGCCTCCCCGGTTAACGTCGCCGAACTCGCGCGCAACGGACTCCGGGTAGGGCGCCAGGATCATGTTCTCCGGGCGGCGGAACTGCGAGGTGCCGAAGTAGTCGCGGAAGTACCCGCCGGGGGCGGAGACGGCCGCCTGCTCCAGACCGTAGTTCGAGTAATCCGCCTTGGCCGTGCTGGGACCGAGCGCCACGATGCTCAGCACGTGGTTACCCTCGGTCGGCATGTCGAGGCACGAGTTGTCGACCGTGCGGTCGTACTCGGCGCCAGGCGGGTAGTCAGGGCTGCTTCCATCGAACGTCGGGTTCCCGAGATCGGTTGCGCCGTTACCCGCGGCACCGATCAGGGTGACGCCCCGGTCCCAGGCGTAATTGAGGGCCCGGTTGGTCGCCTCGATGATGAGGCGCTGCTCCGCCTGCGCGGCAGGCGAGTCGGCCGGGTTGGCGGCGCAGTTGTAGAGCCACGGATCGATGTAGTAGCTCATGTTCACCACGTCGATGCCGTGGTCCGCCGCGTAGGTCAGTGCGTCGACCGAGGGCTGCAGGAAGAAGTAGCCGGAGTCCTGGCCGGCCCGCAGGTTGACCAGGGTGACATTCGGGGCGACACCGGACATGCCGATGCCGTTGATCGGCGCAGCCACCGTGCCGGCAACGTGCGTCCCGTGCCCGTTCTCGTCCACGGTGGCCGGGTCGTTGCAGGAGGCGTCAGCCTCATCCTCACAGGGCCCGTCGACGAGCGGGATATCCACGGTGAAGTTGCGGCTCAATGATGCATTGAAGTTGGGCGCGATGTCGGGGTGTGAGCCATCGATGCCGGTGTCGATGATGCCGACGAGGACGCCGCTCGTGCCACGCTGTTGAGCGTAGGAGCCACCGCTCGTCGCGTCGATCATGCGCATGTCCCACTGGTACCAGCTCAGCGGTTCCGGGCCGGTCTTCTTGACGGGACCGCCGGTGGGCTGGCCCGCGAAGGCACGGCGAGCCGCCTGCTCGCGGGTGAGCTCCCACTCCTTGGGCTGGAAGAGCTTTGGAGCCCGGCCGATCCGGATGTCCCGCGCCGCGCCGACGAGTGCCGCCTTGGATCGCACGGCCGCCAAGAAATTGCTCTTGCTCGACGTCACCGTGGCCAGACCGATGCGTCGGTTCTCACGGACGATGGTGCCGCCGGCGGCCTTGATGGCCGCCCGCGCATCTGCCAGGGATGCCTTCGCGGCGTAAAGCACGAGGTAGCGTTGCGAAGCAGCTTCGGCAGCTGATGCGGAGCCAGCATTCGTGGGGCCGGCGTTGGGCGCCAGTCCGGCACTGAGCGTGGCCACGAGCAGCGCGAGTGTCGCCGCGATGGCAGGCGTCCGGGTAATCCTGGGCACGATGGTCCTCCCTCCATGGCCGGCGGATCGGGCAGATCGCGGCCAGGGTGCTCCGGCGGCCTTGGGGTCGGGCCGCGTCGTGGCAGGTGGAGTATTCCGCCGCAGAACGGGATCGTCAATGCGCGCTGACTGGGCCGCCTCGGATGCGAACCCCTGGCCGGGCCGCAACCACATCGGAACGTAACGTCCACCGGCTCGCCGCTGACCCGCGCGCCCTTCCTCCCTAGGCTGGATTTCGCCGAGCACCATGCCTTGCCATGCGCGAAGGAGGAAGTGACCTTGGAGATCAACAGTGGCGATACCGCCTGGCTGCTCATCGCGACGGCGCTCGTGATGGTCATGCTTCCGGGCCTGGCCCTGTTCTACGGGGGGCTCGTTCGTCGCAAGAACGTCCTCTCGACGATCATGCACAGCTTCTTCGGGCTCGCACTCGTGAGCGTGGTGTGGGTGCTCTGGGGTTACACGATCGCCTTCGGGCCTGACACGGGCTACGGGCTGGTCGGCGGGCTTGACTTCCTTGGCTTTGCGAACGTCACTGGCGAAGTCGACGACCGCTATGCCGCGACGATTCCACACGTCCTGTTCGCCGCCTTCCAACTGATGTTCGCGGCGATTACGCCGGCACTCATCAGCGGCGCCTTCGCCGAGCGCAAGCGCTTTGCTGCCTTCGCGCTCTTCACGGTCGCCTGGTCGACGCTGGTCTACTCGCCCCTGGCCCACTGGGTCTGGGCGCCGGGCGGCTGGCTGCGCACGATGGGTGCGCTCGACTACGCCGGCGGCACCGTCGTCCACATCAGCTCTGGTGTCTCGGCCCTGGTGGTCGCCCTGGTGATCGGTCGACGCGTGACCAATGGCGACCGGCTCGAGCCACACGACGTGCCCATGACCGTGCTGGGCGCGGGCCTGCTCTGGTTCGGCTGGTTCGGCTTCAATGCCGGCTCCGCCCTGGCCGCCACCGGTCAGGCCGCCAACGCACTGCTGGTGACGAACACGGCCGCGGGAGCTGCCACGCTGACCTGGGTCGCTGCGAGCTATCTCCACAAGCGCAAGGTCAGCGTGGTCGGTGCCGCCTGCGGCGCCGTCGCCGGCCTCGTAGCAATCACTCCCGCATCGGGCTTCGGACCGCCGGCGGGGCGGTCCTCATCGGCCTCGCCGTGGGCGGGGTCTGCTACAGCGCCACGCTGCTGCGCGAGCGGCTGCGCATCGACGACGCCCTCGACGTGTGGGCCGTCCACGGCGTCGGAGGCACGTTCGGGGCCGTGGCCACCGGGGTCCTGGCCGTCTCGGCGGTCGGTGGAGTCAGCGGCGCGATCGAGGGCAACCTCGCCCAGGTCGGCATTCAGCTCGTGGCGGTTGCTGCGACCTGGGCCTTCGCCGGCATCGCGACCTTCGTGATCATCCACGCGGTCAACCTCGTCCTCGGGCTGCGCGTCAAGCCGGCCCAGGAAGAGATGGGCCTCGACCTGTCAGTCCATGGAGAGGTGGCGTACCAGACATGAACGAGGCTCGACCCGACGACTGGAGCGGAGGCCTGGACCGGGAGGGTCCGGTCACCTGCGCTATCTGCGGCTGTCGACTGACCGAGGCTCGCGAGCTGGAGGGCAGCGCCTGGCGGCACTTCCAGACTGTCCCTGACAGCGACGCGAGGGGTTGCCGCCCCAGTTGCCTGGGGCTTCTCCACGGCGCCGACGGAACGGTCCTGGCCGTTCGGAGCCTGGAATCCCTCATGGAGGCGCCCGCCGTCGACCCTGCCGCTGCCTGACGGTTCGGCCACCCAACCGGCCTCCGGGACAACTCGCTGATCCCGGGCGGCTCCCTTCACCGCCCTTCCCCGGAACGCCGCCGAGCCCCCCGGCGGTGTTCCGGCTGTCCTGGGTGTCCTCCCCGCTCAGGCTCGGCTGGCGACCGGGAGCTCCAGGACGAACTGGCTGCCGGCCGGGGCGCGATCCTCTACCCGGAGGTCACCGCCCATGGTTCGGGCCAGGCGACGCGCTGCGAAGAGCCCGATGCCGGCCCCACGGGGAGAATCGTCAAGCCGGACGAACGGCTCGAAGATGCGATCCCGCCACTCCACCGGGATCCCAGGGCCGTCATCGGTAACGGCGAGGAAGGCGCGATGACCCAGGCGCCAGCCATAGATGTCGATGACGCCATCCCGCGGGGCGTACTTGGCCGCATTCTCGAGTAGGTACTCCAGGAGGCGGCGCAGCAGCTCGGCCGACCCGGTGGCCCGCAGGGGCCGCTCGGTGAAGGTGGCCCCCAGCCGGTGGCGCCGCAAGAGCGGCGCAAGCTCGCGAAGGGTGTCATCCACCACGCCTGCCAGGTCGATCGGGCGGACCTCCGGGGGCGCGGAGGGAAAGGCACGCAGCCCGGCCAGAATGGAGTCGACGGTCTTGTCCAGCCGGTCGACCTGCTCCAGGGCGGCCCGCTCCCACTCCGCAGCTTCCGCTGATCCGCCGCCCGCGGCGGAGATGGCCGCCCGGCCGAGAAGTTCGACATAGGCACGGACGACCGCGAGGGGCGTTCGGAGCTCGTGCGTGACGACGGTGACGACGCCGGCCCGAGCTTCGTCAATCGCGTGGAGGCTCGCGATCTGGGCCTCCGCCTCGCGCGCCAGGCGACCCTTCTCGACCACCCCGGCCAGCATTGCCGCCAGGGTTTCCAGAAAGGCGAGGTCCCGCCGACGAAAGGTCCGCCGGCGGATGGTCTGGACGTTGAGGACGCCGACCACCTGGTCGTTCCAGATGAGCGGTACCGAGCACATCGAGGTGAACTGCGCCTGATCGACGCCGCGAATCCAGGCGAACCGTTCATCGCGGTGCACGTCAGCGCTCACGACCGGCGTCCGACTCGCGGCCGCACGCCCCGTGATCCCCACCCCGAGCGGCAGCCGTGCGAGACCCACCTGGTGCTGGTCGAGCCCGTTCGTGGCGGCCAGCGTTACTCCTGAATTGTCCCGGTCCATGAGGTACAGCGAGCAGACGTCCGCGTCGGCCGCCTTCCGGGTCCGCTCGATGACCGTGTCCATGAGCTCATCCCACGTGCGCGCCGACGTCGCCAGACGAGCCACCTCCTCGAGGAAGCCGAGCTCCTCGAGGCGTCGGGTGGAGGCGCTGCGTGTCGGCGCGCGAGGGGCCTGGGCTCTGGGCATGCGAGGATCGTCCATCGCCGGCCATCCACGGTCAACGACGAAACCCCTTCCGCAACCCAACCGCGACCGAATCGGGCCCGCCACGCCGCTGACCGCAGCGCGTCGCGGCCGATAGGGTGCCCCCGGCTGGTGCCGCGCGCCAGTCCGCCATGCCCGAGCCGTCACCGCGAGCAGCCTTGACCGAGCCGATCGCAGCTTCGCCTGGACCCGTCAACCGGCCGCCCCCCTCCCCTCGCCGTGCGCGACATGCCGAAGCCCCGCTCTACAACCCGAGCTTCGAGCACGATGCGTGCGGGGTGGGGTTCGTGGCCGACGCGGGTGCAAGGAGCCGCGACCGGGTGCTGCCCCTTGCGCTTGCCGGCCTGAGCTCGCTGGCCCACCGAGGCGCATTCGGAGCCGACGGCCGATCGAGCGACGGCGCAGGGATCGCGCTGCCGCTGGAGCGATCGATATGGGAGCTCGTGGACGGAGGAAGGGGTACCGCGGGTCAGGCGATCATCGGCCTGTTCCTCCCCCGCAGCTCGAGGGCGCAGACAGCCGCTCGCCGGCTCGTCGAGCGAGCGCTCGCCGATGAACGGCTCGTCTGTCGGCGGTGGCGGGCGGTCCCGGTTTATCCCGACGTCCTCGGGCCGGAGGCCCGCGCCAGCCTGCCGGCCATCTTCCAGGTCGTGGTTCGTGCGGCCAGCCCGGTCTCCGGGCGGCGCGATCTGGACCAGCGGCTCCTGCTGGCCCGGCGGCGAATGGAGATCCAGGCGGAACGCTCACGGATCACGGAATTCGCCGTCACGTCAGCCTCCAGCCGGAGCGTGGTCTACAAGGGACTCGTGGCAGGTGGGTCGCTGGCTGCCTTCTATCCCGATCTCGCGCAGCCGATCGAGGTGTCGCATGCAACGTTCCACCAGCGATACGCCACCAACACGAGGCCGCGCTGGCCGCTGGCTCAGCCATTCCGCCTCGTGGCGCACAACGGCGAGATCAACACGGTGCGGGGCAACCGGGAGCAGGTGCGCGGGCGCGCGGGAACCCTGGGGGGACGCTTCGGCGCCAGGGTCGCAGCCCTCGGACCGCTGCTCAGTGAAGACGGCTCCGACTCCCTGTCGCTCGACGAGCTACTGGACCTGATGGTGGCGGCGGGCTGGTCCCTGGAAGCCGCGCTCCTCGCCGCCATCCCGGAAGCCCAGGGGCTCCGTGTCCGGCCGCATCCGGAGATCATCGAGTTCCAGCGCCGCCTGGCGGGCCGTCTCGCGCCCTGGGACGGTCCGGCGGCCATCGTCTTCAGCGACGGGCGCCGGGTCGGGGCGATCCTCGACCGCAACGGCCTGCGCCCGGCGGCCTACGCCGTGACGAGCCACGGTATCGTGACCCTGGCCTCGGAGGCGGGGGCCGTGCCTTTGACGGCGGCCGAGACCGTCGAACGAGGGCGCCTTGGCCCCGGCGAGATGCTCCTGGTCGAGCCCGGCCGAGGCCGGCTCTGGCACGACGAAGAGGCGAAGCGGGAGGCTCTTCGCGGCCACATCGCGGTGCCGCTGCCTTCGGTCGCCCGTGCGCCCTCCGGGGTGATCGCGAACCGCTCGGGAATGATCGACCCTGCAACCGTCGTTGCCAGTCCGGACAACGCTCAGCTCCCGATCCCTTCGCCGACCGACATCGGCATGCGCTGGCTGTACGGTCTCGATGCGGAGCGGCTGCGTTTCTCCATCAAGTCGATGGCGATGGAAGGAACCGAGCCGCTATGGAGCATGGGCGACGACACGCCGCTCCCTGGCCTCAGCCGCAAGGACCGACCGGTCACCGATCACCTGCGCCAATCGTTCGCCCAGGTCACCAACCCGGCCATCGACCCGGAACGCGAACGGATCGTCATGGATCTGCGCGTCGATCTCGGGCGACGCCCAGCCCTGCTGCGGCCCCGTCCGGGACAACCTTTCACGCTGTCCCTCGCGGGGCCGGTCCTCGCGAGGCCGGATGAACTGCTCGATGCGTTCAAGGAACTCCGTGGAACCGATCGTCTCAGCACCCTCGACACGACGTGGCGGCCTTCGGGTGGCGGGGCAGAGCTCGACGCTGCCCTGACGCAGCTCGGCGAACGAGCCGTCCGGCTGTCGCGTCGCGGGGTCGAGCTCCTAGTCCTGGACGATCGCCGCCTCGCGCGAGGTGGCGTCGCCTCGGCCGCGACGCTACCGTCGGTGCTGGCCGCCGGCGCCGTGCACACGGCGCTGACGCGGGCAGGGCTTCGCGGCCGCACCGATCTCGTCGTGGTGGCAGCAGATCTTCTCGACGTCCACAGCGTGGCGATGGCCCTCGCAGCAGGCGCGACGGCGGTTTCGCCGTGGCTGGCCGTGGAGCTGGCGGCAGAGTTCGCGGGCGGACGAGGAGCCGAGCACCTGACCGCGGAGGGCGCCCGCGCCAACCTGGTCACTGCCCTGGAGAAGGGCCTGCGCAAGGTCCTGGCCAGGATGGGCATCAGCTGTCTCGCCTCCTACATCGGGGGCCAGTTCTTCGAGGTGCTGGAGCTTTCCGACGAGATCGCCGAACGATGCTTCCCGGCGGCACCTCGATGGGCCGGCCGAGTCGGGTTTGAGGCCCTGGCGAGCCGCCAGCAACGTCGCCTGGCCCAGGCACTGGCGTTCACCCCGATAGAGAAGCTCCCGGACCCTGGCTTCGCGCGCTTCCGGGCGGACGGCGAGGGTCATCTCTATGCGCCGTCGATCGTGCGCGCAGTCCAGGGTGTCGCTGCTCCCGACGGTGCGGACCCCGCGGTTGCGGCAGAAACGCTTCGGATTGCGCTCGGCCGTGAGCCGGCACTCGTGCGCGACCAGCTCGCAGTTCGCCGCTCCCCGAATCCTGGCCCGCTGAACGAGGTCGAGCCGGCCGAAGCCATCATGCGTCGGTTCGTGAGCGCCGCCATGAGCCTGGGCTCCCTCAGCCCGGAGTCGCACCAGGCCGTGACGCTGGGCATGCGCATGGCCGGCGGCGCCTCGAACACCGGTGAGGGCGGTGAGGATCCGGCCTGGTACGTAGAGGTCGATGGACGCCGGCACGACGCCGCCATCAAGCAGGTGGCCTCAGCACGGTTCGGCGTGACGGCAACCTACCTTTCCCGGGCCGAGCAGCTGGAGATCAAGATCGCTCAGGGCTCGAAGCCCGGCGAGGGTGGCCAGCTGCCCGGCAGGAAGGTGACGCCGCTCATCGCTGCGCTTCGACGAGGCCAACCGGGGCAGTCGATGATCAGTCCGCCACCGCACCACGACATCTACTCGATCGAGGACCTGGCACAGCTGATCGCGGACCTGCGCGCGATCAACCCGGGAGCCCGGATCGGCGTGAAGCTCGTGGCTGCGCTGGGTGTGGGCACGATCGCGGCCGGGGTGGCCAAGGCCGGCGCCGATTACGTGCAGATCAGCGGCCACTCGGGCGGCACCGGGGCAAGCCCGTTGAGCTCGATCAAGCACGCCGGGATCCCCTGGGAGCTGGGCCTGGCAGAGGTTCACCAGGTGCTGCTCAGAAACGGCCTCCGAGACCGCGTATCGCTCCGAACCGACGGAGGGCTACAGACGGGCAGGGACGTGGTCATCGCCGCCCTGCTCGGGGCGGAGGAGTTCGGCTTCGGCACCGCGCTGCTGGTCGCGCTCGGGTGCGACATGGCGCGCCAGTGCCACCTCGATACCTGCCCCACGGGCATAGCCACGCAGCGAGACGACCTGCGGCAGAAGTTCACCGGCAGGCCCGAGGCCGTCGAGCGGCTCCTGCGGCACATTGCTGAGGAGACTCGTCGTGAACTCGCCGCGGCCGGGCTCAGCTCGATCGGCGACGCCCTGGGCAAGACGCGGCACCTGCGCCTAGTGCGCGGCGGCGGGACGCTCGAGCTCAGCCGGCTCCTGCGCGCACCGGCGTGGGA
>JACDFU010000192.1:699-3100 GCA_013815585.1 Chloroflexota bacterium | reverse complement strand
ATCACTGATCACTTCTCGTCTTCTTCGACTGCTCCTCCAGAATCAGTTGCTCACCCTCGCTGACCTTCTCCACCTGCTTCCACTCGCCTCACCGCTGCCTCCGCTGCACCCCCGCACCCCCCGCCTTCCTCTCTTAAGGGTCTGCCCAGAGTTCGGTTGACACTCGTGGTCAGGCGGCGGTCGCCGTCTGAGTGGTGCTGTGGTGGATCGTCTCAAACTCGACGGGAGTCAGCCGCCCGAGGCCTTCCTGTCGTCGGCGGCGGTGGTAGGTCCGCTCGATCCAGGTCACGATCGCGAGGCGGAGTTGCTCGCGGGTGTCCCAGCGTTTGCGGTTGAGCACGTTCTTCTGGAGAAGGCTGAAGAAGCTCTCCATGGCGGCGTTGTCGGCGCAGGCCGCGACGCGTCCCATCGATCCGGCCAGACCGGCCTGCTGCAGGGCCAGGACGTACTTCCTTGAGCGAAATTGACCGCCCCTGTCCGAGTGGACGATGGTGCCGGCCGGCGAGCGGAGGGCGATGGCGTTCTGCAGTGCAGTGACGGCCAGCTCGGAGGTCATCCGGGCATCGAGGGAGTAGCCGACGATCCGGTTGCTGGCGCAGTCCTTGACCGCGCACAGGTAGAGCTTGCCCTCGCCGGTGGGGTGCTCGGTGATGTCGGTGAGCCACTTGCTGTTGAACGTCTCGGCGCTGAAGTCGCGCTCGAGCAGGTCGTCGTGGACCGGCGGCCCGGGTTTGCGGCTCAGCCCGCGCTTGCGGCTGTGCACGCTGAAGATCCGCTGCTGCGAGCACAACCGCCAGACCCGGTTCTCACTGGCCATGAAGCCCTCGAGGCGGAGTTCGTCGGTGAGCAGCCGATACCCGAACTCCGGGTCGTCACTGTGCAGGTCCAGGGCGGCGTTGATCAGGTGCGCGTCGTCCCAGTCCCGCTGGCTGACCGGGTTGGCGAGCCACTTGTAGAACGCTTGCGTGGAGAAGCCGAGCACCCGGCAGGTCACCGTCACCGGCACGCGCAGCAGCGCGATCGGGGCGGCAAGGTCACGGACCAGCGGGAACATCATTTTGGGTTGATGCCCTGGGACAGATAGGCCGCGGCGCGGCGCAGCACCTCGTTCTCCTGTTCGAGCAGCCGGTTACGGCGCTTGAGCTCACGCAGCTGCTCAGACTCCTGCGCGCTCAGCCCAGGACGCTTGCCGTCCTCGACGTCCGCGGCGTGCAGCCAGTTGCGCAGGCAAGACTCGGCGATCCCGAAGTCCTTCGCGACCTCGGCGATCGGGGCTTGACCCTTGCGGGCCACCGCGACGACGTCATCACGGAACTCTTTCGGGTACGGCTTCGGCATGGTCGAAATCCTCCCAGCGAGGCCGCAGCCTCACAGGTAGGTGTCAACCAGACCCTGGGCAGACCCGCGCAAGCCGGGGACAGGAGGGGCCGGGGATGAGTTCGACGATCAGACGCGAGCCGCACGAGCCGGGTCCTCTCCCCGCAACACCGAGGCCGCGTGGGCGGCGGCGGGCTTCGAGCGGACGGCTTCAGCTGCTCGACGAGCTGCGCGACGGTCTGGTGCTGACCGAGCGCAACCTGCGCCAGATTCCCCGCGTGCCCGAGCTGCTCGTCTTCTCCACGATCCAGCCGGTCATCTTCGTGCTGCTCTTCAGCTTTGTCTTCGGCAGCGCGATCCCGTTGCCCGGCGGTGGGAACTACCGGGAGTTCCTCATGGCCGGCATCTTCACCCAGACGGTGGCGTTCTCCACAGGCTCGACCGCGGTGGGGTTGGCCGAGGACCTCTCCAAGGGGCTCGTCGACCGGTTCCGGTCCCTGCCGATGGCCCGATCGGCCGTGCTGGTGGGGCGTACCGTCGCCGACCTGTTCCGGACGCTCTTCGTGGTGCTCGTCATGGGGATCTGCGGTTTCCTGGTCGGCTGGCGCATCCACGGTGGCCTGCCCGCCGCGTTGGCGGCCGGCGCGCTGCTTTTGCTGTTCGGCTTCGCGATGAGCTGGGTCGGGGCCTGGATCGGCCTGAGCGTCCCGAACCCCGAGGTCGCCAACACCGCCGGGTTCATCTGGCTGTTCCCGCTGACCTTCCTGTCCAACGCCTTCGTACCCGCGCAGGGCATGCCCACCTGGCTGCAGAAGGTGGTGGAGTGGAATCCGGTCACCGCGACCGTGACTGCCTGTCGAGAGCTCTTCGGCAACCCCAACCCGTTCGTGAACGTGGACTCGCTGCCCGGGCGGCATCCCGTCGTGATGTCGCTGTCCTATTCCCTGCTGGTGCTGGTCGTCTTCGTCCCGCTCGCCGTACGCAAGTACCGCTCCGCCAGCAGCCGCTGACGCGGGAAGCCGGGCTCAGTCGACGTAGGGCTTGGCGTCGAGGATCTTGACCGGAATCTGCGTGCCATTGGGCG
>JACDFU010000192.1:0-689 GCA_013815585.1 Chloroflexota bacterium | reverse complement strand
CCTCGTCACCGACCGAATGCCCCGCGATCGCCGAGCCGAGGGGGGACTTCTCGGAATAGACCTCGATGTCGTCGAGGGACACCTCGCGGGAGCCGAGCAGGAAGGTCGTCGGCTCACCCGCAAGGTCCACCGAGACGAGCATGCCGGGCTCTACCACGCCGCTGTCAGCGGCCTGCTCGCCCACCTGCGCCGAATCGAGGAGCTGCTGCAGCTGGCGGATGCGTGCCTCCTGCTTGCCCTGCTCCTCCTTCGCCGCGTGGTAGCCGCCGTTCTCCCGCAGGTCCCCTTCTTCGCGGGCGGCCTCGATCTTCTTCGCGATCTCTACGCGGCCCGGCCCGGAGAGGTTTTCGAGCTCCGTCTTGAGCCGGTCGTACGCCCCCTGGGTCAACCAGGTGACGTTCTCGCGGGTCTCGGTCACGAGCTGCTCCTCATAGATGCGGCGAAGCGGGCGGCATAGCGGAGCCGCCCGCGAGAGTTCCTTCTCCTGTCGAGGCTAACAACTGTGTCGTAGCTCTGTCCCGGCCAGCGCCCCGTGCCCATGCCTGTGAAATGTCGGGCGCGCGCAGTGCAGTGCCGCCCCGCTGCGGTCAGCGACGAAGCAGCCGGCACACCTGCAGCTCGCCGTTCACGGCGCGCTGGCGGGTCTGCACGCTGAAGCGGACCTCTCGGCGTGCCGATCTGGCGGGGGG
>JACDFU010000191.1 GCA_013815585.1 Chloroflexota bacterium | reverse complement strand
GGGCACGACTCGGTGCATGTACGGCGACGTGCCGTCCTCGGCCCGGCCCTGGGCAAAGGCGTCCTGAACCGCGGGCAGCTCATCGAACGGGCCTGCGTAGGTCCAGCCCACGAGCTCGCGACCCGGCCGCTCTTCGAGAACCTCGAACGGGCCCTCGAGCGCGCCGCGGAGGGTGCCCTTGCCAACCCAGTAGGTCTCGTCGCCCTGGCGGACCCTCACGTAGGCGAGGTCCGGCCCGACGGCCGCGGCCACGTTGGCGGGGAGCGTCCAGGGGGTCGTGGTCCAGACGAGCAGCGACTCTCCGGGCCGCTCCAGGAGCGGCAGCTTGATGGTGAGGCCCGGATCGTCCCTGTCCTGGTAGCCCTCGTTCATCTCCATCTGGCTGATGCCCGTGCCGCAGCGCGTGCACCAGGGCATCGAGTCGTGGCCCTTGTAGAGCCAGCCGCGACGATGGCACTCGGCCAGGAAGCCCCAGATGAGGTCGTTGTTCTCGTTGGAGAAAGTGAAGTAGGAGCCGCCGAGGTCGGGCATGCCCAGGCGCCCCACGATCATCTCTGCGCTGTCCGTCACTGGGCCGTCGGGGCCCTGCACGGTGATCCGTTGCGACGGATCCGTCGCGAGGGCCTCCCGAAGGTCCCGCAACATCTCCGGATCGTTCCAGTCCATCGACATGCCCAGGCGGATCGACTGCTCGGTCTGGATGGCGGCGAAGTTCAGGACGCGCTGCTTGCAGAGGTTGACGAACTCGGCGATGCCGAAGCGCTCGATGTCGCGCTTGCTGGTGAAGCCCAGCTCGCGCTCGACATTGACCTCCACCCAGAGTCCCTGGCAGTCGAAGCCGTTCTGCCAGCGCTGGTCCTCGCCGAGCATGGCGTGGAAACGCTGGTAGAGGTCCTTGTAGGCCCGACCCCAGGCGTGGTGGAGGGCCATGGGATTGTTCGCGGTGATCGGTCCGTCGAGGAAAGACCAGGTCGGCCCACCGGCGTTCTGCGCCCTCAGCCGGTTGAAGATCTGTCGCTCGCGCCAGAGCTCGAGCAGGGCGTGTTCCTGCCCGATGAAGTCAGGCTGGGCCGGCATCGGCCGGAACGGGCTCTCGGCTGGCATGGGAGACAAGAGGATACCGTCCGGCCGCCGGGCGTCCGGCGCCCCTTGCCACTATCATTCCCGGCCGATGCTGGAGCGCCGCGACCGTTCGGGTGACCGGTCGCCCTTTGCGGCCGCTTTCCTCTCCTTCCTCTTCCCCGGTCTGGGCCAGGCCTACGCGGGGCTGCCCCTGCGCGCCCTGGGCTTTGCGCTCCTGCCCGTCCTCGGGCTCGCGCTGCTGGCGGGAGCGATCGCGAGCGACCAGACGCGCACCACGCTCATCGCCAGCCTGACGAGTCCCACGGTGCTGCTGGTCGCCCTCGGCCTCAATGTTGCCCTCCTGTTCTACCGCGCCGTGGCCGTCCTGGACGCCTACCGGGCCGCTGCCTATGTCCGCGAGACGGCTCTCCACGGCAACCGCCTCGGCCCACCGCGGCGGCGCCTTCGGGTGCTGCCCCTGACCGGTGTCGCCGTTCTGCTCGCCGTCACCTCCGCGGGCCATGTCGCAGCCGCCCGCTATAACCTGCTTGCGTACGACCTGGTGACCTCGATCGGCGCCCCGACGGCCGGCCGGACGCCGCGGCCCACGACAGCCGGTCCCACCCGGCCCGGCGCAAGCCCGCAATCGGTGGCTGCGACACCTCTTCCCACCTCAACGCCGCCGCCGGCCTGGAACGGGCGCGAGCTCCTCAATATCCTGCTGATCGGGACAGACTCCCGTCCGGCGCTTCAGGGCGAGTACCACACCGACACGCTGATCCTGGCCAGCATCGACCCGGTTTCGCGGCAGGTGGCGATGCTTTCCCTGCCTCGCGACACCGTCAACGTGCCGCTTCCCGAAGCCTGGCCGGCGGCCTCCTTCTACGCCGGGGGCACGTACCCGGGCAAGATCAACAGTCTCTGGACGACGGCGATCGACTCCCCCAACCTCTTCCCCGGCTCGGACGATGAGCGTGGCTACATCGCCCTGAAAGGCGCGCTCGGCGAGCTCTACCAGCTGGACATCCGGTACTACATGGAGGTCGATTTCAGCGGGTTCCGCTCTGTGATCGACACGCTGGGTGGCGTGATGATCGACGTGCAGGTGCCGGTCACCGACGACCACTACCCGTCCGATGACGGCCGGGGTGCCCTGAACCTCTATATCCCAGCCGGCATTCAGCACATGAATGGCGCGGAGGCCCTGGCCTATGCCCGGGCACGCCATTCCACCTCCGACTTCGACCGGGCCGAACGCCAGCAGCGCGTCATCCTCTCGCTTCGCGAGCAGACCGACATCGGCAGCCTCCTGGCGCCGGGGCGCCTGGATGCCGTTGCCGGCGCTCTGAAGCAGGCGGTCCGGACGGACATCCCTGCCGAACTCTTCCCGCAGCTGGTGGCGCTGGGGCAGGACGTCGACTTCGAGAACATCCGCAAGCTCGTCTTCACCCCGCCGCTCTACCAGACTGAGTGCGTGACCTGCTACTCGCTCACGCCGAACGTCGAGACGATTCGGGAGGCCGTCCGGGAGGCGTTCGCGGTCGATCCGGAGGAACGGGCAACGCGCGAGCGCCTTGCGGCCGAGGGCGCCGAGATCTGGGTGGTGAACGGCTCGGGGGCGGAGGGCCAGGCGAGCCGCCTGACCACGTACCTAGCGTCGCATGGGCTCGCCGCGCAGGTGCCGAACGCGAACGGAGGGAGAGCCGACCGACTCAACTACGAGGAAACCGAAATTCGCGTCTACAACGGCGCCTCGGCGCGCCTGCCGCGGACCCTCCGGCTGCTGCGCGAGACCCTCGGCGTGCGGCCCGAGCGCCTCCAGGACGAGGGCATCAACGTCGATATCGTTGTCATCACGGGGTCGGAGACCCCCGACCTTACGCCAGCTCCGGAGCTCACCGGCCCACCGGGATAGCAGCGGGGCCGTGATGCACGAGGCCTGGTGCCTTTGCCGTGCTCACCCAATACGGCCAAAGACGGCCGCCGAAAACCCCGCTCGCGGCGAGTCCGAGCGCCGTTCCTTGCCGTGGCTGCCTGGAATGGCCGCAGCGACTG
>JACDFU010000014.1 GCA_013815585.1 Chloroflexota bacterium | reverse complement strand
CGCCGGGCTCGAGGTGCTCTGCGGCCATCGTGGCCACGAGCCGGTGAAAGCGCGTCTCGCCCGCGAGCTCCGGATGAAAGGCCGTGGCGACCACGTTCCGCTCGCGCACGGCCACGACCCGCCCGTCCTCGAGGCGCGCCAGCACGTCCGCCCGGGCGCGGACCTCCTCGACGATCGGGGCCCGAATGAAGACCCCGTGTACCGGACGATCCCCGAGGACCGGCACCTCCAGCTCCGCTTCGAAGCTGTCGAGCTGGCGCCCGAAGGCGTTGCGCCGCACAGCGATGTCGAGGAGCGGGAAGACGGGCTCGTCGCCGTCGACGATCTCGCGGGCCAGCAGGATCATGCCCGCGCAGGTTCCGAAGATGGGAGCGCCACGCCGGGCCAGGTCGAGAACCGGATCGAGCAGACCCCAGCGATGGACCAGCTTCCGCATCGTGGTGCTCTCGCCACCGGGCAGAATCAGCCCCGAGACGCCTTCCAGATCCTCCGCCAGGCGAACCGGTACGGCCTCGACGCCCAGCGACCGCAGCAGGGTCAGGTGCTCGGCGAAAGCCCCCTGAAGCGCCAGCACCCCGATCTTCATGGCGTTGACTGCTGTGTGCGTTGGCTCGGCTACCAGCCGCGAACCGCCAGCCGCTCGCCCTCCGGGATCGTGCCGAGCTCGATTCCGCGCATGGGCGCCCCCAGTGCCTTTGAGACCTCGGCGATGATCTGCGGGTTGTCGAAGTGGGTGGTGGCCTGGACGACCGCGCGCGCCGTGCGCTCCGGGTCCTCTGCCTTGAAGATCCCGGATCCCACGAACACCCCCTCCGCACCGAGCTGCATCGCCAGCGCCGCATCGGCCGGCGTGGCGATCCCGCCGGCGACGAAGTTGACGACCGGCAGCCGACCCTCGCGGGCAACCTCCCGCACCAGCTCGTACGGGGCGTTGAGCTCCTTGGCAGCCACGAAGAGCTCGTCCTCGCGTCGAGCCTGGAGCGCCCGGATACCGCTGTGGACCGCCCGGATGTGGCGGACGGCCTCAACGATGTTGCCCGTGCCCGCCTCGCCCTTGGTGCGGATCATCGCGGCGCCCTCGGAGATGCGCCGGAGGGCCTCACCCAGATCCCGGCAGCCACAGACGAAGGGAACCTTGAACTGGTGCTTGTCGATGTGGTGTGTCTCGTCGGCCGGGGTCAGGACCTCGGACTCATCGATGTAGTCGACCCCGAGGGCCTCGAGGACCTGCGCCTCGACGAAGTGGCCGATGCGGGCCTTGGCCATCACCGGAATCGTCACCGCGGCCATGATCCCCTCGATCATCGAGGGATCGCTCATGCGGGCGACACCGCCCGCGGCCCGGATATCCGCGGGTACCCGTTCGAGCGCCATCACGGCGACGGCCCCGGCATCCTCGGCGATCTTCGCCTGATCCGGCGTGACGACGTCCATGATGACGCCGCCCTTGAGCATCTGGGCCAGACCCTTCTTGGTCGCCCAGGTGGACGTCTCAACAGTCATCGGTAAACCGTGAACCTCACGGCTGCTCTCTGGCCTGGCCCTCCGCTGCGCGACCGCCCGAGTGCTCGAGCGTGCCGTCAGCGGCCGACCCATCCGGCAGCGGGGTCCTCGCCCGCACGGGGTGGATCGGTCACCACGCCGGCGCGATTATCGCACGGAGCGCACAGGCTCCCGTCGCACCGGGCGGGGCCAACTCGGCTCCGTCGCCTAGCGCGGACGCGTCACCCGGTGTCGCGTACAAATCGCTGGGCTCCGCTGGCAGTGTTGCCAGGCGGGCACGGGCAGCCGATCCGGGCGCTTTAGACGGCTCCCGGCGGGCCCCCGATCTGCCGGCGAGCGCACTCCAGTGTCCTTCTGGGTCCCGCCCGCAGTTTCCCCGGACGAAGCGGATGATCGGCTGGTAAGAGCCCCCCACCGACACAACAAGTGCAAATGCCCACTCGCATCCGGTCCGGCGCCAGACGGACACCCCAGCGCCGGGACGGTGGCGCGGTCGTGGTGGAACTCGGTATCGTGGGATCCACAGCGTCAACCGTGTGGCGGCGGAGGTAGGGATGCGGCACCTGGAGGCGGCGCGTGAATCGCTGGCTCAGGCTGGTCGGTCCCGACCTGTCGGTCTATCTCAGCTGGAACGGGAGAAGTGGCCAGCGGACGCGGTCGGAGAGCTTTCTTGCTGGCAGGTGCGAGAGGTGAACCGGGTCCACATCGCCGTCGGCTCTGACGACATCCCCGAGCGGATCCGGCAGGTCGCCGGGTTCGGTGGATGAGCCAACATCAGCGGCCGCGCCTCACCGGCGCGCGCGTCGTCGGGGTCCGTCCTGGCACGCCGCTGGTTCACGAGCTGACGGCCAACGGGGATCGACCGCGGACATTTGCAGCCGTCGGCCTGCCTCCGGGCGTGACTCTGGATCCCGCGACCGGCCGCCTCGCCGGGCGGATCGCGGAGCGAGGGGAGCACCGCGTCCAGATCGGCGTGGAGAATGGCACCGAGCGGGACACGTGGACCCTTCGGATTGTGGTGGGCGATCGGCTGGCACTCCTCCCGCCGATGGGCTGGATGAGCTGGAACATGTTCGGCGGGGAGATCGACGAGACGCTGATTCTGCAGACCGCGGACGCGCTGATCTCGTCGGGGATGCACAACGCAGGGTACGAGTACGTCTGCATCGACGACCACTGGCACGGCGGGCGTGATGCTGCGGGGCGTCTGTTCCCCGACCAGCGCCGCTTTCCCAGCGGGATCGCGGCTCTTGCGGACGCCCTCCACGACCGCGGCCTGAAGTTGGGCATCTACTCCGATGCGGGCTCCCATACCTGTGGCGGCGAGCCCGGCAGCTTCGGCTTCGAGTCGCAGGATGCCCAGACGTTCGCGTCCTGGGGAGTCGACTACCTGAAGTACGACTACTGCCACGCGCCTCCGGATCGCGACTCCGCGATGATCCGCTACGGGGCGATGGGAAAGGCACTTCGCGAGACCGACCGGTCGATCGTATTCGCGATCTGCGAGTGGGGAAGCCGTCAGCCGTGGCTCTGGGGAGCGGACGTCGGCGGGCACCTCTGGCGCACGACCGGTGATATCCAGGACCGCTGGACCGTGGCCACTCAGCGGACCGAGTCCGTGGGGATCGTCGAGGCGCTCGACCTGCAGGGTGGCCTCGAGGAGCATGCGGGCCGGGGATGGCACGACCCGGACATGCTGCTTGCGGGACTCCGAGGGATAGGCCGCGAATCCTCGCGGATCCAGGGATCCGGCTGCACGGATGCGGAGTACCGCTCCCAGATCAGCCTGTGGGCCATCCTCGGCGCCCCACTGATCGCGTCGTGCGACCTCCGCTCCATGGACCGAACGACGGTGGAGATCCTGACCGAGCCCGAGATCGTGGCCATCGATCAGGATCCGCTGGGGCTGCCCGGTCGTCGCGTCGGCCGCGAAGGAGCGGTCGACGTGTGGGCGCGGCCGCTCGAGGGCGGCCGGCTGGCGGTCGCGCTGTTGAATCGCTCCGCGGGCTCGGTGGACGTGCGGATCCGCTCCGAGCGCCTGGGTCTCTCCGGTGCCCACCTCGTGCGGGACGTGTGGGGACACCAGCCACTAGGCACGCTCGGGACCTTGATCGACCGCACGCTGGAACCGCACGCCACCGACGTGCTGGTGTGCACGCCAACCCGCCGCTCGTAATATCCCGCGATGGCCGTCTTGCAGAGTCGTTCGCGGACAGGGATGAAGCCAGAGCGCGGACGAGGGCGCTGACCGAAGGAGGGGCCACCAGGACGCTCGGCGTCCCACTCCAAACGGCGAGGTCACGCCTCAAGCGGGTGTCAGTGGCCTGGGACGGTCAGCAATCCGGGACCCACGGTCGAAGACTTCGCCAATGCGCTTGCCCGCCCTGGACGGTTTCGAGGCATCGCAGCCCACGGATGTGACAGTCGGCGGTTATCAGGGCAAGCGACTGCATTGACGGTGCCCAACGACGCGAGCCCTGCCGACTGTGTAGGCGACGAGTACAAGCGCTGGGACGGCAGGTTCTACCAGGGCCTAGGGCAGACCGATGACGTCCGCATCTTGGACCTCGACGGAAGCCGCTACCTGCTGCTCACCAGTTTCTTTCCGAAACGTCAGAGGCGTCTCGGGCCCAGCTGGAGGAGATGGTCGATTCGATGGAAATCGAGCCAGCCGGCGATGAGCGACGAGACGGTCATCGTCCGCGGCACGGGCACGATCTTCCTTGGCGGACCGCCGCTGTCGCCATCGCGGCTGGGGCCGCCAGACGCGACGGGAACCACAGTAGATCGAGCGCACAGTAGACCCGAGTTCGATGAGGTACGCGAGCCGTGAAGATTGAGCGACACCCGCCGATCTTGTTCTCTGCGGTCCTGAACGGGCCTCCGCCCGGTTTTTGAGCAACTCGGCTTGCCACTTCCGTCATAACTAACAGCGCGTGCCATTGAGGCTTGTGCTGGAGACGGAGAGATGGATGAGGCGCGATCTCGTCGAGGCGGCACGCCGCGGAGACCACGAGGCATTCGAAGTCCTCGCGGCCTCCGCCGGTGATCGCCTGTACGCGGTCGCTCGCCTGATCCTTCGGACGACGGACCTGGCGGAAGACGCGGTGCAGGAAGCTCTCGTTCGCGCGTGGCAGCAGCTTCCCTCGTTGCGTGATTCCGAGAGGTTCGGCCTCTGCCCGTCGAGGCCTCGATCGGCTGCCGCGCTCCCGGGTAGCAACTGACCCGACCCCTCGGTTGCATCCCTCTGAGTAGCGGCAGCTCTGTGCGCCAGATGAGCGCGCACGCCAGACCCCCTCGGCTCGCGCCGAACACCAGAGAAGGAGGATCCCGTGCTCTCGTATCGGTCAAATCTCGGCACTCTGATCGGCCTTGTCGCCCTGATCGCACTGGTCGCCACGCCGGTGGCAGCAAAACAGTTCGGCGAGTGGTCCACGCCACGGTCCCTTGAGTTGCTCCCCGGATCCAGCACCGCGGTCAACACCGAGTCGCTCGACGGCTGCCCCATCCAGTCGCCCGACGGCCTCAGGCTTTTCATGGCCTCGAACCGCGCGGGTGGCCTCGGAGGCATCGACATCTGGGTCGCCCAGCGGCCGTCGACCGCGGTCGGCTTCGGCACACCCGTCAACCTGGGGGCGCCGATCAACAGTGCCGCCGACGACTTCTGCCCAACGCCGGTCCGTGGGAAGGGCCTCTTCTTCGTCAGCAGCCGTTCGGGGGGCTGTGGCGCCGGCGCTGACATCTACTTTGCCCGTCTCAACCCAGCCCACGGCTGGGGTACCCCGGCACATCTCGGGTGTGAGGTCAACAGCGCCGCCGGTGAGGCCAGCCCATCGTACGTGGAGGAAGCCGGCCAAGGCGTGCTCTACTTCTCGAGCAACCGCACTGGTGAATCGAATATCTACCGCAGCGTCGAGGTCGTCGATGGCAGCTTCGCCGCGCCTGCCGCGGTCGCCGAACTCAACACGGCGAGCGAGGACGCGCGCCCGAACGTCCGCAAGGACGGTCTCGAGATCGTCTTCGACTCGACGCGTCCGGGTGGCTCGGGCGGTCCCGACATCTACGCCGCGACGCGCGGTTCGGTTTACGATCCATGGTCGGCTCCGGTGAACCTGGGCACGGCCATCAACTCCGCGGCGCCCGACACACGGGCCTCCCTATCGTGGGACGGACAGACCCTGCTCTTCGGCTCCGGCAGGGCCGGCGGCGAAGGCTCCACCGACATCTACGTATCAACGCGCTGAGGGAGAATCCCGAGATCCACGGCGGCGGCTCGTCAGGGCCGCCGCTTTTTTCGTGCCGGCGCAGAACGTCGGGGCGCCTTTCTCGGCGGTCCGCCGCTGGTGAAGGCGGCCACCGGAGAAGACGTCACTGCCGAGGAACTGGGCGGGGCAAGCGTGCACGCGCGCATCAGCGACGTCGCCGACCACGAGGCGCTGGACGACGAGCATGGGCTGGGCAGCCGCTTGCCGGTGTTTTGAGTAACTGGGCCTGCACGATCCGTCATAACTGACAGCACGGGACAGAACGGGACCGTGCCCGAGATGGAGAGGGAATGAGGCGCGATCTCGTTGAGGCGGCAAGCCGCGGGGACCACGAGGCATTCGAAGTCCTCGCGACCTCCGTCGGTGATCGCCTGTACGCGGTCGCTCGCCTGATCCTTCGACAGACGGACCTGGCGGAGGACGCAGTGCAGGAAGCTCTAGTACGCGCGTGGCAGCAGCTTCCCTCGCTGCGTGATCCGGATCGGTTCGACGCCTGGCTCCATCGCCTGGTGGTCAATGCCTGCGCAGACCAGGGCCGACAGCTGCGGCGCTGGTCACAGCAGGTGCGACCGCTCCTCCTCGACGCCTCGGTCAGCGACGACACCGGTGCCGTTGCCGATCGGGAACAACTGGAGCGGGGATTCAGTCGACTGAAGCCCGAGCAGCGGGCCGTGGTCGTCCTCCACTACTACAGCGGGTTCTCGGCAGCCGAGATCGCGCACATGCTCGACATCCCTGAGGGGACCGCCAGATCACGACTTCATTACGCGACGGAGGCCATGCGTGCGGCGCTCGAAGCCGACGCGCGGCAGTCGACGGTCGCCCAGAACGGGACTGCGTGATGCCAACCGACAGGCAGCTTGACCAGACGATCAGCAGGTGGCTCGAGGCGGAGGCCCCCGGGCCGCTGCCCGATCGTGTCCTGGGCGCGACGTTCGAACGAACGCGCAAGGTCAGGCAGCAGGGACGCTGGCGCGCGCTCCTGGCGAGACTGCACATGAAAGGATTCGCCATGAACAAGCTCGTGCCCATCGGCCTCGGCGCCGCCGCCGTGGTCGTGGCCCTCGTCATCGGTGCCCAACTTCTCGGCACGCCCAACGGCGGGACGGGGTCTGGGGCCTCGCCGTCGCCCGAGCCGACCGCGACGCCGGAACCCTCCGTCGCCGGGTCCGCCACGCCGGAGCCGTCGGCCCCCGCTGCCGGGCTCGAGCTTGGCCCGTTCGTCGCCACTGGCACCGACGACCCCGTGCAGATCACGGTCAACATCGCGTCGTCCGGCTGGGTCCCATTGCCGGCCTTCGATGCCTTACACAAGAACGACGACGGCCTGGACTCGCCAGAATACGTCGGCGCTGCGCTGCTGGCGTGGGCATGGCCAGCTGGAACCGGGTTCAACGTGTACGGAGATCCCTGCCAGTGGTCCACGACCGTCCCGGAGACGCCTGCCACCACGCCCGACGAGATCGCCGCGGCCTTCGCGGCTCAGGCGGCCAGCGACGCGACCGCGCCGGTGGACGTCACGGTGGGCGGGTTCGCCGGCAAGGCGGTCACGCTCCACGTGCCGATGGCGTACGACGTACCGAACGCGACCCGGGAGGAAAAGTTCGCCGATTGCGACAACGACGTGTTTGCCTTCTACGGCGTCGAGGGGGAAAGCGGAGAGGTGCGTAACGCCCAGGGAGCCGGCCAGGTCGACGAGCTCTGGATCCTGGACGTGGACGGATCGATCGTGATCCTCGATGCGACCTACAGCCCGGCGACACCCAACGAGCTCGTTGAGGAGCTACGGACCCTTGCCGAATCGGCCACGTTCGGCAACTAGACCGATGCGCGGGCGGCCCGCACGGGCCGCCCGCGATCTCCCCACCCAGCTAGGAATGGCGCCATGACCACCGCCCGATTCTCCCCGCGCGGACGAGTTCCCGCCGCGCCCTCCGCGGCACTGATCCTGCTCGCCCTCGTCATGGGCTGTACGGCGAGCAGCACGAACGCGCCGGCATCGCCGGGTGGTTCTGCAGCACCCAGCGGGGCCGCCAGCCCCACCACCGCCGGGGGCGGGTCACTCCTCATCGTCGGCCGCATCGTCACGATGGACGAGCCGGCGGTCGCGGAGGCGCTGCTGATCGAGGATGGGGCCGTTGTCGCGGTCGGCAGTCGTGACGAGGTGCTGGCGCTCGCCGGCGAGCAGGTGCCCGTCATCGACATCGGTCAGAACGTCGCCTACCCCGGCTTCATCGACGCCCACGCCCACTGGATCGGCGACCGCGAGTACTACAGCATCGACTCGCCGGCGGAGGCGATGGACGCGGCGATCGCTCGCGGCTGGACCTCGATCAGCGAGCAGTGGGTCGACCATGGTCGTCTCTCCGAGCTGGAGACGCTGGCCGCCGCCGACGCCCTCCCGCTCCGGGTAGACGCCTACCTCGCCCTGAACGCCCTGGAAGTCGGCGGCTACTACGGCGACTGGTACGCCGATCGCGAACCGGGACCGGTGGACGACCGCCTCCGCGTCCAGGGACTGAAGATCCATCTCGACAGCGGCACCGGCGCGATCCTGTACTGGGAGCCGGCCGACCTGACCGCCACCATCGGCCGGGCGGTCGACGCCGGCTGGCAGGTCTCGGTCCACGCGGTCAGCACCGAGGCCCAGGAGATGGTCCTCGACGCCTTCGAGGCGGCCATCGGCCCCCGCGGTCCGAATCCGCTCCATCACCGGATCGAACACGCCCTCCAGGTGACCGATGTCCAGCTGGCCCGCATGGTCGCCATGGACCTGGTCCCGGTGATCCAGCTAGACGGCGCCCCGTACGACTGGGTGCTGTGGGCGGCGTCCGCGGAGGGCGACCGAGGCCGTGACCTCGCGGCTGAGGACCTCAGCTGGCTCGCCCGCTGGAGCGACTTTTTGGAGGCTGGGCTCCATGTCGCCGCGACGTCCGACGCGCCGTGGTTCTTCCCTGATGGCGTCATGACTGATGACCTCGCGCGGCCGATGGACCAGATCGCCGGCGGCATGGATGGACGTGGTCGGGACTTCCCGGAGACCCCCGGGTGGATGGTCGACCAGCTGCTGACTGCACAGCAGGGATTGCGCGCCGTGACCGTGGACGCGGCCTACGCCCTGGGTGACGAGATGCGGCGTGGGCGCCTGGCATCGGGCACCCTCGGCGATGTCACGATCCTGTCCGGTGACGTCACCAGTGCCACCCCCGACGAGATCAGGGCGTTCGAGGTCATTGCCACGATCGTGAATGGCGACGTTGCCTACTGCTCCGACACCGCGGTCTGCGGGGACTGACGGGAACCGGATCGGCGTGCCCATCCGCTGGCTCCTGGAGTCGATCCACATCCAGCCGTAACCGCCTCCGTGGCCGCCTATGATCGCGGCCGTGGCTGTGCTGACGACGCGCATTGATCCCAACTCGGACGAGGCACACGCGAACGCGGCCGCCATGCAGGCGCTGGTCGAGGAGTTGCGCGGGAAGACGGCCGTCGTCTCCGAGCGTGGCGCCGGCGGCGACGAGCGCTCCATCGCGCGCCATCGCGAGCGCGGCAAGCTGCCCGTGCGCGAGCGGATCGACCGGCTCCTCGACGCCGGCTCGCCGTTCCTGGAGCTGAGTCCCCTCGCCGCCGAGGGCCTCTACGACGGCGAGGCGCCCGGGGCCGGGATCGTCACGGGAATCGGCGTCGTGAGCGGGGTCGAGTGCGTGATCGTGGCCAACGACGCGACGGTCAAGGGCGGAACCTACTACCCGATGACGGTCAAGAAGCACCTCCGCGCGCAGGAGATCGCACTCGCCAACCGCATGCCCTGCCTCTACCTGGTCGATTCCGGCGGCGCCTACCTGCCCCTCCAGGACGAGGTCTTCCCCGATCGCGACCACTTCGGCCGGATCTTCTACAACCAGGCCCAGATGTCGGCCCGAGGGATCCCCCAGATCGCGCTGGTGATGGGCAGCTGCACCGCTGGCGGCGCCTACGTCCCTGCCATGAGCGACGAGACGGTCATCGTTCGCGGCACCGGCACGATCTTCCTCGGCGGTCCGCCGCTCGTGAAGGCAGCCACGGGCGAGGAGGTCAGTGCCGAGGAGCTGGGTGGAGCGGCGGTCCACGCGCGGGTGTCAGGAGTGGCCGATCACGAGGCGCTGGACGACGTGCACGCGTTAGCCATTTGCAGGGAGATCGTGGCCTCCCTGTCATGGTCGACGCCCGAGCCGCCCTGGCGACGGGCAGTCCCCTGTCCGCCGCAGCTCGATGATCCGGACGAGATCTACGCTGCGGTGCCCGCCGACCCTCGCCAGGGCTACGACGTTCGGGAGGTGATCGCCCGCCTGGTCGACGGCTCTGAATTTCACGAGTTCAAGGCCGGCTATGGGGAGACACTGGTCAGCGGCTTTGCCCACCTCGATGGCTGGCCGATCGGCATCCTGGCCAACAACGGCGTCCTTTTCAGCCAGTCGGCCCTGAAGGGCGCGCACTTCATCGAGCTCGCCTGCCAGCGTCGCGTGCCCCTCGTCTTCCTGCAGAACATCACCGGCTTCATGGTCGGTCGCGAGTACGAGGCCGGCGGGATCGCCAAGGACGGTGCCAAGCTGGTCACCGCGGTCGCCTGCGCGGAGGTCCCCAAGTTCACGGTCATCATCGGCGGCTCGTTCGGGGCCGGAAACTACGCGATGGCCGGCCGGGCCTACGGGTCCCGCGGGCTGTGGATGTGGCCGAACGCCCGGATCAGCGTGATGGGAGGCGCTCAGGCCGCCCGGGTCCTCTCCACCGTGCGGGAGTCGCAGCTGCCCGACGGCCGCTGGGCATCGGACGAGGACCGCGCCGCCTTCGAGGCGCCAACGGTCGCCGAGTACGAGCGGCAGGGCAATCCCTACTACTCGACGGCACGGCTCTGGGACGACGGCATCATCGACCCCGCCCAGACGCGTGACGTCCTTGCCCTGGCAATCAGCGCGGCATTGAACGCCCCAATCCCGGAGACGCGCTTCGGCGTCTTCCGGATGTGAAGCGCGGACGCGCCGCCATGGTGCCCCTGGCGGCCTTCGCCACCATGGGCCTCTTCTGGGGAGCCTGGGCGGCGCTGCTTCCCGACGTCAAGGAGCGTATCGGCGCCAGCGACGCCGAGTTCGGCGCGGCACTGCTCTGGGTGGGCGTCGGCGCTCCACCTGCCATGCTCGCGGCCGGACGGCTGGCCCGACGCCTCGGGAGCCGACTGCTGAGCCCGACCCTGCTCGGTTTCGGGCTCGCCGTGCTGCCCGCCGGCTTCGCAGGCTCCTTCGTCTCGCTGGCTGTCGCCATGGTTGTGGTCGGGGCCGCCTCCGGCGCGCTCGATGTCGCCATGAACGCCGAAGTCAGCGACCTGGAGGCGGCCGACGGAGAGAGGCTGATGTTCGGCGCTCATGCCCTGTTCTCGCTCGGGCTCGTCGGCGCGAGCGTGGTGACCGGCATCCTCCGCGACTCGGGCGTCGGCCCGGAAGGCGTCCTGCCGGGCATCACCGCGCTGTCCCTCGTCGTTGCCGCCGTCTCCCTTGGCGCCCCGCGGCCGACGGCGCGACCGGCGAGTGGGGTCTCTTCGGACCAGGCCGGTCCCGGATCGATGGGTGGGCTGCGTCGCTGGGCGCTGGTGCTCGGCGTGCTCTGTGCCGGGTCCTTCCTCATCGAGGATGCGCTGCAGAGCTGGAGCGCGCTCCACCTTGAACGAACGCTCGGCGCAACACCGGCCGTCGGGGCACTCGGCCCAGGCGCCTTCGGTGCAGCGATGTTCGTCGGTCGCTCACTCGGGCAGCTGATCGAACGATGGGTCTCCGATCGCGTGCTGCTCGGGCTGGCCGGCGGGGTCGCGGCGTTGGGGCTCCTGGGGGCAGCGGTCGCACCGTCGGTCCCGATCGCCATCGCCTCCTTTGCGCTTGCCGGCGCGGCAATCTCCCTCGTCGCTCCGACGCTCTTCTCGTTGGCCGGCCGTCGGGCTGGACCCGGCGGACGCGCTTCGGCGATCTCGACCGTCACCTTCATCGGCTACCTGGGCTTCCTTGTTGGCCCCGGCGCCTTCGGGGTCGTCGCGGGAGCGACCTCGCTGCCGGGCGCGTTCGCCGTGTTGGCCGCCGTGGCGATCGTCCTGGGTCTCTGCGGCGTCCTGATCCTCGGGCGGCAGGAAGCAGGCTTTCGGCGCGCCGGGGCGCCACTACGATGCGGCTCATGACCGCAGAAGGGAGCCGGCGCCCCAGCGTTCGACTGGGGCGAACGGACGCGGGGCTGGTGGCCAGGGTGACCCTCGATCGGCCCGAGGTCCACAACGCCTTCGACGCCCGCATGATCGGAGAGCTGCGCAGCACGTTTCGGCAGCTTGCCGAGGAGCCTGCGGAACAGCTGCGTGCCGTCGTCCTCAGCGGCGAGGGGGCGTCGTTCTGCGGCGGGGCGGACATCGGCTGGATGCGCGCGAGCGTCGGCCTGTCCAGGGAACAGAACGAGCAGGACGCCCTGGCGATGGCGGAGATGTTCGACACGATCGATCGCTGCCCCGCGCCCGTGCTGGCGCGAGTCCACGGTGCCTGCCTGGGCGGAGGCATGGGCCTCTGTGCCGTGAGCGACCTGGTGATTGCCGAGGCAGGCACCACCTTCGGTTTCAGCGAGTCGCGCCTGGGGATCCTGCCGGCCGTGATCAGCCCGTTCGTGCTCGCGAAGATCGGCGAAACTCACGCTCGCGCGCTGTTTCCCGGCGGGCGACGGTTCGACGCCACGCGAGCCTTGCGCATCGGTCTCGTTCATGAGCTGGTCGAGGGTCTACCGCAGCTGGACGACGCCGTGGAGTCCGCGGTCGGCGATCTGCTCTCCGCCGGACCCACGGCCGCTCGCGCGGCCAAGGCCGTGATCCGTGAGGTCCGGGGGCTTCCGCATGCGTCGACGCGATGGCACACCGCGCGCCGAATCGCGGCCCAGCGTACGAGCGCCGAGGGCCAGGAGGGCCTGCGGGCATACCTCGAGAAGCGCCTCCCCGCTTGGCGGGATCCGGGCGCGGACGCGTAGCGAGCCTTCCCCTTGACGCGGGACGCGCCAAACGCGACATTCATGACATGAAGCTGGTGGGCCCCACGGAGGCCGCCGTCCGGCTCGGCGTCAGCACCAGGACCGTCCAGCGCTGGCTGCGCGAGGGGCGTCTTCCGTCCGTCAGGGTCGGGGGCCGCCTCAAGCTCGACCTCGACCGCATTGGCGCGCAGCCGGGCCGCACTGGCGGTCGACTGGGAAGGGTCCTCGTCGCCAACCGCGGCGAGCTCGTCGCGCGGATCGCTCGGACGTGTCGCGCCCGTGGGAGCAGGTGCCTCGCGCTGGTCACGCCGGATCAGGCGGGCAGCTGGTGGGCGCAGCAGGCCGATGAGGTCGTGCCCCTGAACGCCGGCTACCTCGACGGCGAACAGATCGTGCGGGCGGCCGTGGCGGCCGGCGCCGAGGCGATTCACCCCGGCTACGGCTTCCTTGCCGAGAACCCGACGTTCGCGGAGCAGGTGATCGAGGCCGGCATGGCCTGGATCGGCCCGCCACCGGCCGCCATGCGCAGGCTCGGCGACAAGGCGTCCGCCCGTCAGCTGGCCCGGGAGCTGGGGGTCCCGACGCTGCCCGGTTACGACGGCGGGGCGCAGTCCGACGACCGCCTGGCCTCGGAGGCGGCGCGAATTGGATACCCCGTCGTGCTTAAGCCAAGCGCCGGCGGCGGCGGAGTGGGCATGCACATCGTTGGCGATGGAAGCCAGGTTCGCGAAGCCCTCGGGCGGGCCCAGCGCGAGGCACGGGCCGCCTTCGGCGATGAGCGCCTGGTGATCGAGCGATACCTCGAGCACCCGAGGCACGTCGAGGTCCAGCTCCTGCTCGACTCGCACGGGGGCGCCGTTCACCTCGGGGAACGAGACTGTTCGCTTCAGCGGCGACATCAGAAGGTGATCGAGGAAGCGCCGTCGCCGGCAGTCGACGCCGCCCTGCGCGCCCGGCTCGGCGAGGCCGCGATCCGGCTCGCCCGGGAGGCGGGGTACGTGGGCGCTGGGACCGCAGAGTTCCTGCTCGAGGAAGACGGCAGATTTCACTTCCTGGAGCTCAACGCTCGCCTCCAGGTCGAGCATCCCGTCACCGAGCTGGTCACCGGCAGGGATCTGGTCGCGGATCAACTGGCCGTCGCCGAGGGTCAGTCCCTTGGCATCGAGCAGGCCGAGATCCACCTGGCCGGTCATGCGATCGAGGCCCGCCTGTACGCCGAGGATCCGTGGGCCGGCTTCTTGCCGGTGACGGGAACCGTGCAGGCCCTCGAGTGGCCGACCGGCCCGGGCGTCCGCACCGATGCCGGAGTCGGGCCGGGCGACATCGTGGGCACGCGGTACGACCCGCTCATGGCCAAGCTCATCGTCCACGGGCAGGACCGTCCTGAGGCGCTGGACCGGCTCTGCTCGGCCCTGCGCCAAACGGCTCTGCGCGGCGTCACCACCAACGTCGGTTTCCTCCGCTGGCTCGCCGCGCTTCCGGATTTCGAGCGCGGCGACGCACGGACGGACAGCATCGAAACGCACTGGCGGCCGGGCCCCGTCGCGGTCCCGGAGATCTATTGGCAGGCGGCGGCCCTTGAGCTTGCGGAGGACCTCCGAAACCAGGACCCCCGGGCGGGTTTCCGGCTGAACGGCCCGCCCGTCCTGCGCATCCGGATTGGCGCCGACGAGCGCACCATCGCGCTGGGCACGAATATCGAGGCAACCGCCAACGAGCTGCCCGACTTGGTGGCCGGTCCGACTTCAACCGCCGATCGCGGTCCGTCAGCGCTTCTCGATCTCGACGGTCGAGCGCTCGAAGCGCGGCTGGCATCGGAGCCCACGGTGGAGACCGCTACCCGGGAAGCCAGTCGGAGCACGGGCGGGGCAGCCACCGTCACGGCCGCGATGCCGGGAACGGTGATCGCAGTGCGCGTCGCATCGGGCGACATGGTCGACGCGCACGAGGTGCTCATGATCCTGGAGGCCATGAAGATGGAGAACCCGGTGACTGCTCCGGCCGACGGCCGGGTCAGTCGCGTGCTGGTGCGACCCGGCCAGACGGTTCAGCGGGGAGCGGCGCTGGTGGAGATGGAGTAGCGGGCTACTGCCGGTCCTACACTCCGACCGTGCCTCACGAGCCCCGCACCGTCCGAATCTATGAAGTGGGGCCGCGGGATGGCCTTCAGAACGAGTCGGTCGCGGTCGCCACGGCGGACAAGCTGACCTTCATCGGGCTCCTGGTTGCTGCTGGATTGCGGGAGATCGAAGCGACCAGCTTTGTCTCTCCTCGAGCCATTCCCCAGCTGTCCGACGCTGATGCGCTGGTGCCGCAGCTGCCTCGATCGGCCAGGACGCGCTATCCGGTCCTCGTGCCGAACGAACGCGGCCTCGACCGCGCCGAGGCAGCCGGCGCGGACGCGATCGCGGTCTTCACCGCGGCCAGCGACGCGTTCACCCGCCGGAACATCGGCATGACCGTCGACGAGTCACTGGCCGCCTTCCGCCCGGTGCTGCGACGCGCGACGAATCGCCGCTGGTGGACCCGTGCCTACGTTTCGACCGCCTTCGGCTGCCCCTTTACCGGGCGGGTGGAGCCAGCCAGGGTGGCAGCGATCGCCGCCGCGCTCCGGGATCTGGGTGCCGACGAGGTCTGCCTCGGCGACACCATCGGCGTCGGCGTGCCCTCGCAGGTTCGGGACCTGACCGGCCTGGTGGTCGAGACCGGCCTGGGGCTGGACCGTCTCGCGTACCACTTTCATGACACCCGCGGCACCGCGCTGGCGAACGTCATGGCCGGGCTCGAGGACGGTGTCGGCTGTTTCGATGCATCGACCGGCGGGACGGGCGGCTGCCCCTACGCGCCGGGTGCGGCGGGCAATCTGGCCACGGAAGATCTGGTCTACCTGCTCGACGGCCTGGGTATCGAGCACGGCGTTCAGCTCACCGCGCTCCTCGAGGCGGCGCGCTTCATCAGCGGCCGCCTGGGCCGGCCCCTGGCCTCGAAGGTCGGGCAGGCTGGCGGCTGGGATCCGCGCACGGGCTCGCCGGTCGGCTGAGCTGGGCTCGTCTTCGCTCAGACGGGTGGTTCGTAGTCCTCGCAGACGTCCGGCGGCCTGGGGATCTTCACCTCGTCGCCGACCTCACGGAAGCGATAGTCACTCTCGAGGCGCACCTCCGTCTTTCCCAGGGTCTCCACCGCCACCCGGTACCGGGCGGTGTAGTCGGCGCGGACGGGCGTGCCATCGTCGCGCACGAAGATGTCGAAGACCGCGCCACGCAGGTCCGGCTCGACGAAGAAGTCCTCGCCCGACGCGAACAGCCGCAGGTCGAGCTGCCGGGTGATCCGCAGTCGATGGAGTCGATGGCCATCGCGGGTCTGGGCGTCCTCGTACCGGACGTCCTTCTCACCCTCCAGACCGCGGAAGGGATTGACGTTCGGACGGGGCTGGTCGGTGCCCAGGCACTGCCAGTCCTCCTCGGGCAGCCGGGCATATCCGTACTGCCCCTGGTAGGTGACGGAATAGGTGTCCGTGGAGCTCGACGTGCGCGTCCGCCAGCTGCCGTAGAAGTCGTCACCCAGCACGTCGAGGTCGCCGTTGAGGCGGGCGACTTCGTAGCCGCCGTACTCGGTTGCTGTGTAGGCCGCCGTGAAGTTCAGGCTGTAGCCGAAGTCGTCCTCGGTCACCGTGGCGACAAACGCCTTGATCACCGAGGTTCGGGTGACCGACGTGGCCGAGGGACTCGGCAACCGCGCCGAGCGGCTCGCGTCGGGGCTGGTTGTCGGGCCTGCGGCAGCCGGCGCAGAGCCCTGGGGTGCCTGGAGCACGAAGAACGTCAGGCCGGCGATGATCGCCGCTGCGACCATACCGGCGACCAGCAGGAGCGGCCGGCTCCGCCGGCCTGTGCGAGCGTCATTGCCGACAGGGACGACGGTTGCACCGGGAATCGCGTCCGCCGGCGTGCCCCATTGCGTGCCCCGGTATCGCTCGGAATAGGACTGCCGAGACCCTTCGTCGCCGGACCCACGCGGAACCACCGGGCGGCGCGTCGGCGGCGGCGTGCCGTCGGGTCGATAGATGGGGGTGCCCTGTGGCGTCCGGGCCGGGGGCTGCTGCTCAGGCATCCGTCCTGCAGTGTGAGGGGCGAGGCTAGCGAAACGAGTATGGGCGGGTTGCCCGGACCCATCCTGACCCGCTGGTACCATGCGCGCGATGCGCGGCCGAGTCCCGGCCGGCCAGTGGGAGCCATGGACAGCGTCGTACTTCTCCTCAACTCAAATTACGAACCTCTCAACGTCTGCGACGTACGACGCGCCTTCCGGCTGCTCTTCGGCGAGAAGGCAGAGGTCATCGAGTACGACCACCACGAGATTCGCACGCCCTCCGAGGTCTTCCGCGCTCCCAGCGTGATCCGGCTCCAGTACCACATCAAGCGACCGCGGCCGCGGGTTCGCCTCTCCCGGCGCGAGATCTTCACCCGCGATCGCCACAGCTGCCAGTACTGCGGGCGCCAGACCCACGACCTGACCCTCGACCACGTTGTCCCGCGCCACCGCGGTGGCGCGCACAGCTGGGACAACCTGGTGGCAGCCTGCAAGCCGTGCAACCACCGCAAGGGCGGCAAGCTGCTTGACGAGGCCCGACTGCGGCTGCTTCGTCCGCCCTTCGAGCCGCGCAGCGACGTCTATTCCCTCTTCACGCCGTACCTCGCCGATTCCCGCAACGAGGCCTGGCGTACATACCTCTTCCTCGGCCGGAACTGACCGCGGCGCCGTGGCGCCCCAGCTCAGGCTCCCGCTGCCGGTCCTCGAGGTCATCGAGCGGCTCCGCTCGTCAGGCCATGCCGCGTATGCCGTGGGTGGCTCCGTGCGTGACCTGCTGGCCCAGCGTGACCCCACCGACCACGACGTGGCGACCGACGCACGACCCGAGCGCCTTCTCGAGCTCTTCCCTGGCAGCCGCTACGAGAACAGGTTCGGGACCGTCACGGCTCCGGGCCCCCTGGCGGGGGTCCAGATCACGACGTTTCGGCGTGACCACGTCTACGGCGACCATCGCCGCCCGAACGTCGTCACGTTCACGGACAACCTTGATGAGGATCTGAGACGGCGCGACTTCACGATGAACGCGATCGCTTACGGAGGCGGGCCGGGCTCAAGGGATTTCGCATTGGTCGATCCGACCGGCGGCCGGGCGGATATCGCGGCGCAGCTGGTGCGAGCCGTCGGAGATCCGCTGGCCCGCTTCGACGAGGATGCGCTGCGATTGGTGCGCGCCGTCCGGTTGGCCGCCAAGCTGGGTTTTGAGATCGAGCCCCGCACCGCCGCGGCAATCCGGGCCTCGGCTGGACTGGCGACCATCCTGTCGGCCGAACGCGTCGGCTTCGAGATGAGCCGACTACTGGCGGTCAGGCCACCGTCGCGCGGCATGCGCCTGCTGGGCGAGCTGGAACTGCTCGAGCCGTTGCTCCCCGAGCTGGCCGCGCAGCAGGGCGTCGCGCAGAACAAGTTGCCCGGCAAGGACCTCTGGGACCACACGCTCGCGACCGCAGACGCCGCTGCGGAGCTGGCCCCCGACGACCATGGCCTCCGGCTGGCCGCGCTGCTCCATGACGTTGGCAAGCCCGCAACGATGAACGAGGGCCGTTTCCCGCGACACGCCGAGGTCGGCGCGGAGATGGCCAGGCCCATCCTCGATCGGCTCGCCGTCCCCCGACGCGAGAGCGAGCGGGTGACTCGCCTGGTCGCAGCGCACATGTTCGACTTCCAGAGCGGAGCCAGCGACGCGGCGGTTCGGCGCTTCATCCGCCGCGTGGGCCCGGACCTCGTGCTGGACGTTCTGCGGCTGCGGGAGGCGGACAACATCGGCAGCGGCCATGCCGGCGGCGCAGGGGGGCTGGATGAGCTCCGCGACCGGGTGATGGCCGAATTCGAACGCGGAAGCCCGCTGACCGTTCGCGAGCTGGCCATCGACGGCAACGAGCTGCAGACAGCCCTGGCGATCTCGCCCGGGCCGCCGCTGGGCCAGCTGCTCTCCCACCTGCTCGATCTCGTCCTGACCGATCCTGCCCGGAACAACCCCGACGAGCTCATTCGGGCCGCCCGGGCCTGGCTGGCGGAGCGGTCCGCCGCGCGCGAGCCCCAGCCTGGCCGCGAGCCTCCCCCGTCGCTGCCATGATGCCGGGCGCATGATCGAGCTGATGCTTCAGGCCGAACGACTCGTTTCGATGGGCCTCCTCGACCAGGCCGAGCGCCACTACCGGCAGGCACTGGAAGCGGATCCGGCCAATGCCATCGCCCAAGTTGGCCTGGCGCGAATCGCGGTCGAGCGGGGTGACGACCGGTCGGCCCTGGATCATGCCGGCGCGGCACTCGGCATCGACCCGGAGAACACCGCTGCTCTCCGGCTCCGCGCGCGGCTCCTGGAGACGATGCCCGCCGATCAGGTCGGCAGCGCTGCGCCGATGGCACCAGGTCCAACCTCGGCGAGCGAGGAAACGCCCGCCAGGCGCGGCCTCCTCGAACGTCTTCGGCGCCGGAGCTGATGGTTCCAGTGGTGAGGTTGGCTACATGAGGGTGCTCGTCACCGGCGGGGCCGGCTACGTTGGGAGCGTCTCGGTCGAGGGGCTCCTCCGGGCGGGGCACACCGTGACGGTCCTCGACACCCTCGTGACCGGCCATCGGGCGGCCGTTGCGCCCGGCGCGGAACTCGTGGTAGGGACGCTCTCGGATGCCTCGCTGGTGGCCGGACTGCTGCGATCCAAGGGCATCGAGGCAGTCGTGCACTGTGGAGCGCGGTCGCTGGTGGGCGAGTCGATCGCCAACCCTGCCCTCTACTACCGCGAGAACGTTGCCGGTGGCGTGGCCCTGCTGGAGGCCCTGCGCGAGGTGGGCGTCGACCGCCTCGTCTTCAGCTCGAGTGCCGCGGTCTACGGGGCGCCCGATTCAGCGGCGGTCGATGAGACAGCGGTGTTGAGACCCATCAACCCCTACGGTGAGACGAAGCGAGCCTTCGAGGGGGCCCTCACCTGGTACGGGCGCGGCCATGGCCTGCGCGCCGTTGCACTGCGCTACTTCAACGTCGCTGGGGCGAGCCAGGCCTTCGGCGAGCATCACCAGCCCGAGACGCACCTGATCCCCAACGTCCTGGCGGGCGCCGCAGGCGGCACACCCGTGACCATCATGGGCACCGACTACCCGACCCCTGACGGTACGCCGGTGCGCGATTACATTCACGTCGAGGACCTTTCCGATGCGCACCTTGCAGCGCTCGAGCTGACCGCGGCAGCGCCACCCGGGCTGGAGGTATGCAACCTTGGCTCGGGCTCGGGCTTCAGCGTCTGGGAGGTGCTCCGCGCGGCGCAGGAAGCGGTCGGCGCCCCAATTCCCCATGAGGTCGGCGCTCGACGCGCCGGCGATCCACCCGTGCTCGTGGCTACCAACGATCGAGCCCGCGACGTCCTCGGTTGGACGCCTCGCCGCGGCACGCTGCAGGAGATGATCGGCTCCGCCTGGCGCTGGCGCCAGGCCCACCCCCAAGGCTATGCCGAGGGCTGAGCGGCTGTCGCGCTGCCCTGGTCGACTGAGCCACTCCAGCGGTCGTCGACGGTCACGATCGAGAGCGTACGATGCGCCGGTGCCCGCGATTGGCTCTCAACGCCGCGGCCGCTCCTTGGAAGCGGCGCCGCCTTCCGATCCGCTGGAGTGGAGGCCCCAGCTTGCTCGCCAGGTCCGTCGGCCGCCGGTGATCCATGATCCCATCCTGGAGCCACTCTGGGACGGGCAGCACGTCCTCGCGCATGTCGACGCCGCTCGGCAGGAGGAAGGCCGCACCTGGTTGCGGTTGATCGACGTGGAAGGTGACGAGGTGACGGCCAGCGTCCCGGAGGTGGTGGACGAGCTCCGGAGCGCGGTCCTTGCCATCGATTGCGTGATGGACGGGTACCTGACCGATCAGGCCACGCGGACCGGCGAGGGCGCCGCCATGACGCTTCGAGCGGACATCTCGCCGATGCAGGCGGTCCTGCCGCGCGCGCCCGAACTGGATATCGAGGCCCAGGCTGACGGGCTTGGTGATGGGCCGATCGCCTTCGTGGCGGTCGACCTCCTTCGCCTGGACGGCCAGCCTCTGCTCGATCTGCCGCTGCTGGAGCGAAAGCGCCTGCTCGAGGGCGCCCTGCTCCCGGGCGCGCTGGTCCGCATCTCACCATACACGCGGCCGCCGCTCAACGTCTGGCTCGCCTCCTGGAAGAGCGCGGGCTTCGCCGGCGCGGTGATGAAGGCGGCCAACAGCCGTTACCGGCCCCAGACGGTGACCGACGAGTGGGCGATTCTGACGCGCCTGGGCCGGTAATCGATCGGCTCCCGCCGCTCCCCATCCGAGTGCGGCGGGCGCGCGCCGGAGACCGCGCCGCGGTTCTTGCCTTCGCGTCGACGACCTGGGATGGAGAGGACTACATCCCCGATGTCTTCGACGACTGGCTCGCCGCTCCCGATGGCGTCCTGCTCGTCGCCCTTCCGCAGGCCGGGCAGGCAGGCCTCAATTCGACCCGCGCCGTCGCCCTGGCGCGGGTCGCCATGCTGTCTTCCGCCGAAGCCTGGCTGGAGGGCCTGCGCGTGGATCCGGACGTCCGCGGCCGATCCGTCGCCACGACGCTCCAGGTCGCCGAGTTGCACTGGGCCGGAGCATACGGCGCCCGAGTGGTGCGCTACGCGACCAGCGAGACGAATGAGGGCTCCCATCGGCTCGGCGCCCGCCATGGCTTCCACAGGATCGCGGACTGGCGCAGCTACGGACGCCGCGACGAGTCAGCGGCCGACCAGGCATCGAACGCCGGCGGCCCTGTCGGAGACACAGCGGCGGTCCTGGAGCGGTTGCGGGCGACCGGCCTGGCGATCGATCCTGACGCCAGAGACGTGGTGGTGGCCGATCTCTGGCGCATGGTCGACAGCGATCCGACCTTCGCGGCCGCGGACCGGCTCTACGAGTGGCGCCCCTGGGCGCTCCAGGAACTCACCCGGCACCGGTTTCTCGCCCACCTCCGCCGCGGCGAAGTGCTCGGGTGGCCGGCAGCCAAAGTGCCCGGGTCGGTCGAAGCTGGCTCCTTCGGGGCCCTGGCGATCCTCTCGCTCCTCGAGGATCCCGAAGGCCCGGACATCCACCTTGCCACGCTGGTGGGGGACGGGCTGGCCGCACTCCAACTGGCACAGGCGGTGCGCGCCAGCAGCCGGCTGCCGCTTCGGCTGCGCCTGCCAGACCGCGCGCCGCTGCTTGCTGATCTTGGGGAGGAGGCAGCCGCCTGTGGCTTCCCCGGGCACGGGCGGACGCTGCACTTCCTGGAGCGGTCGCTTGCCGCCGACATGCCGACACCGGAGCCGGACCTGCCTGGTCTCCTGGTCATGGAGGAGCCGCCGCGGCAGATTGCCCAACCGCCACCACTCCGGACGTTTCGATGACGTGGGCAGGTGGCCGCTGGTAGGCTGACATAGATGCCCGACGCTGCGCTCCCCGAGTCGCTTCGCGCCGAGGTGCAGCGGCTGGGCAAGGCCGACATGATGGTCGGCATCCCCAGCTTCAAGAACGCACAGACGATCGGTTACGTGGTGCGCGCCGCCCACGCCGGGCTCGTGCAGTACTTCCCGGATCTGCGGCCGGTGATCATCAACGCCGATGCGGGCTCACCCGACGGCACGCAACGCGTCGTCGTGGAAACGGAACCGCCCGACTACATCGAGGAGATTCTCCTCGTCCGCCCCCAGAACACGCTCAAGCGGATGAGCCTCACCTACCCCGAGGTCGACGGAGTGGGGGGAAAGGGGGCGGCGCTGCGCACGATTTTCCAGATCGCCCGGGCGCTCGAAGTCAAGGCGCTCGTGGTCGTCGACTCCGACCTGCGGTCGATCGTGCCCGAGTGGATCGAGCTGCTGGCCGGGCCCATCCTCAAGGGCGGCTTCGACTACGTGGCTCCGCTGTACAGCCGCTACAAGTACGACGGCACGATCACGAACACCGTGACGTACCCGCTGACGCGGGCGCTCTACGGGCTGCGCATCCGCCAGCCCATCGGCGGTGACTTCGGCGTCAGCGGGGATCTCATCCGCCATTTCCTAGAGCAGGACGACTGGACCGCCGAGGTGAGCAAGTTCGGAATCGATATCTGGATGACGACCTCGGCCATCAGCGGCGGCTTTGCGGTCTGCCAGACGCGCCTGGGCGCAAAGGTGCACGACCCGAAGGACCCCGGTGCCGACCTGGGCCCGATGTTCAGCCAGGTCGTCGGCACGATCCTGCGGCTCACCCGGCGCCACGCCGAGCGGTGGCTGGATGTCCAGGGATCGCACGACGTGCCGGCCTACGGATTCGAGCGCGTCATCGATCCTCCTCCGCTGAAGGTCGATGTGCTGCGCCTGCTCGAGGAATTCAGCAAGGGACGCCTCAACGTCGGCGAGGAGTGGGAGACCGCGCTGTCGGGGGAGAATCGCGGCGTGGTCATCGCCCTGGCCGATGAGGCGGCCGGTGCGGTGGATCGCGCCCTGCGGGCCGATCGGTCGGTTGAGGCCGCGGCAGGCGGCTTCCACTTCGCCGACGAGCTCTGGGCCCGGATCATCTACGACGCGGTTCTGGCCCACCACGATGAACGCCTGCCGCTGGACCGGCTGGTGGCTGCGCTGGTGCCGCTCTACTTCGGTCGCGTTGCCAGCCTCATCCTGGAGACGCGGGAGCTGACCAGCGACCAGGCGGAGGCGTACGTTGAGCGCCAGGCGCGCGCCTTCGAGCTTGCCAAGCCGTACCTCGTCTCGCGCTGGTCGGCCAGTGCTGCCTGACGCCTCCGCGGCAGGAGGGAGCGCCCGCCAGGCACTCCCGTCCCGGATCATCCTGCCGCTCGCAAACCCCCGCACGGCAGCGGACCTGGTACGGATCGGGGCAGCGCTCATGGAGCACGGTGGGACGCTCACGGCACTCGGCATCGTGGAAGTCCCAGAGGGAATGGCCCTGTCCGACGGGGCAACCAAGGCTCGCCAGGCTCGGCGGCTGCTGCAGCGCGTGCTCGAGTTTGCGCCGGACGGCGTGGAGCTCCGCACCAAGGTGCGGATCGGGCGCCGCGCCGCCGAGGGAATCATCGAGGAAGCTCGCGACGAAGAGGCGGACCTGGTCATCTTCGGCTGGGCCGGCCGGCCGGGCGGCAGACGAGGGGCAGGCGCGGTCTTCAGCCCCACGATCGATGAGGTCGTGCGCGCGGCACCCTGCGACATCGCCGTGGTCAAGCAGCGCGGCGTCGACGCTGTCCACAGGATTCTCACGCCGGTGCGTGGAGGTCCCAACGCCGAGCTTGCGCTTCGCTTCGCGGACGCGCTCGGGCGCCACTTCAGGGCCACGGTCGCCGTGCAGCACGTGGTCCCGCCCGAGGTCAGTGGCGCGGTTCGCTCGCAGGCGGAGCGGGCGCTGAGCACCTTCATCCACCAGCATGCCCGCACAGACACCGAGTCGCTGCTCACCGATGGCCTCGACGTCGGCCAGGCCATCCTTCATGAGGCCGAGAGCGCCCAGCTGGTCGTGATGGGCGCCACGGCGGCGGCGCCCGGCGTCAGCGCGACGGCCGTGACGGTCGACAGTGGGCTGTTCGGCGCGCTGCCGGAGATGATCGCCCAGCAGGCCCGCACCACCGTGGTCGTCGTCAAGACCAAGGAGCCAATCAGCCGCACCATCTTTGAGCGCCTCGCACAACAGGCCGAGACGCTGGAGGCTGCCGACCGAGCTGTCGAGGCTGCGGCCAGCATTCCGGCGCGAGTGGACCGCTGGTTCGCCGAGTCAAACTTTCACCACCACGAGTTCGGGGACCTCGCCAGGCTCGTCCGGGCGAAGGAGAAACAGGGCCTGACCATCAGCCTCGTCCTGCCGACGCTCAACGAGTCCGCCACGATCGGGCCGATCACCCGCCGGGCCCGGCGAGAGCTCATCGAGAAGGTGCCCCTTGTCGACGAGCTGCTCGTCATCGATTCGGCCTCCACAGACGACACCTGCCAGATCGCCACGGATGAAGGAGCCCGGGTCGTCCAGCACGCTGACATCCTGCCCTCCTACGGCACCTACCGAGGCAAGGGCGAGGCCCTCTGGAAGAGCCTCTACGAGACCACTGGCGACCTCGTCGCGTGGTCGGACACCGACATCCAGGACTGGCACCCGCGCTTCGTCTACGGCACGCTCGGGCCCTTGCTGACCGAGCGACGGATCGGCTACGTCAAGGCCTACTACCAGCGTCCGATCGTCGAGGACGGCGTCTTCAAGGAGGGCGGCGGCGGCCGGGTGACGGAGCTTGTGGCTCGTCCCCTCGTGAACCTCTTCTTTCCCGAGCTCTCGGGCCTGATCCAGCCGCTGTCGGGTGAGTACGCCGGGCGGCGCGAGCATCTCGAGGCGATCCCCTTCTTCACCGGCTACGCGGTAGAGATCGGCCACCTGATCGACATCACCGAACGGCTCGGGCTGGCCGGGCTGGGCCAGGTCGACCTGGATGTGCGCATCCACCGCAACCAGGAGCTGGAGGGGCTGTCGCGGATGAGCTTCGTCATCCTCCAGGCGGTCATGAAGCGGCTCGAGGAACGCAAGAAGGCGCGGCTGTTCGCGGAGCTGGGCTCCACCATGAAGCTACCCCGCTCCGGCCGCTCGCGCCTGTCGCTCGAGGTGATCGAGCTGGCCGACCAGGAACGGCCGCCCATGATCCGTATCCCCGAGTACGCGGCGCGGCGCGGCAGCCGCCCGTAACCCTCCGTGCACAGCGGTCGACCCACGCCACCGCTCCACGTCCTTGTCGCGCCCGATGCATTCAAGGGCTCGCTGACGGCGGTCGAGGTCGCGCAGGCGCTCGCCGACGGATGGCGCCGGGCGCGCCCGGGCGACGAGGTGCGGCTCTCACCACTGGCCGACGGTGGAGAGGGAACGATCGCCGCGGTGAGCGCAGCGAGCGGCTGGACGCGGTTGCCGGCCGCTGGGCGAGATCCCCTGGGACGCGAGCTACCGGCTCACTTCCTGCGCGCTGGTGACCGGGGGATCGTGGAGCTGGCGGTGGCCTCGGGCCTGTCGCGCCTGGACCACGACGAGCGGGACCCGCTGAACGCGTCGACCTTCGGGACCGGCCTCGTCGTGGCGGCCGCGATCGGCCTGGGCGTGCGGTCCCTGGTGCTGGGCCTGGGCGGCAGCGCCACCACCGACGGAGGGAGCGGCATCCTGACGGCCCTCGGCGCGCGCTTCCTGGACGCGGCCGGTGATGACCTCCCCCCTGGCGGCGCATCACTTCGCCAGCTCGACTCGGTCGATCTGTCCGGGATCGCACCAGTATTGTCGGAGGTTCACCTGACGGTCGCCTCGGACGTCACCAACCCGCTCCTCGGCGAGCTGGGAGCGGCCGCGGTGTACGGCCCCCAGAAGGGCGCCAAGGAGGCCGAGATTGCGCTGCTCGACGCGGCGCTTGAGCGCTACGCCACGGTGCTGGAGCATGCCACCGGCCGATCGATCCGGAGCATCCGCGGCTCGGGTGCCGCGGGTGGCACGACAGCCGGGCTCCTCGCGATCGCCGACCGCTTTGCCTCGTTCGAGATCCGGCCAGGTGTCGAGGTTGTCATGGAGCTCACGGGCTTCGCCGAGGCGCTGGTCGACGCGTCGCTCGTGCTGACCGGCGAGGGTCGCATCGATGACCAGACAGGCCACGGCAAGACAGTCCTGGGCGTGGCACAAAAGGCCGCCCAGGCACGGCGACCGTGTATTTGCTTTGGCGGCTCGGTCACCCCGGCCGGCATGCGCGTCCTCGCGACGCTCGGCGCAGTCGGTGTGCCGGTGACCGAGGGGCCCGCCACGCTCGAGGAACAGATCCAGGCGGGGATCGCTCCGATCGAGCGAGCCGCAGATCGCACGTCCCGGCTGGTGAGCCTGGTTCGCTCTCTCCCGGAGAACGGACCCGGGCCGGCGTGACAGCCCCGATCCAATCGCGCCGAAAGCGCCGCGGCTCGCCCTGGCCGATCGAGCGTCGGCGACCCGGCCTCGTGCGCTACGTCCTGGACAGACTGGCCTCCGCCTACGGGCGTCCGACGTGGCGCCGCCGGAACGATCCGACCACCGAGCTCATCCTGACGATCCTGTCGCAGAACAGCGCCGACGTGAACGCTGAACGAGCCTTCGAGTCCCTTCGGACACGGTTCCCTCCGGCCGGTCCGTCGGCCGAACGGCCTGGCCCTGGGCAGGACCCCCAAACGAGCCAGCCTGGAGCTGACCCGCTGCGGGACGGCTGGGGAGGACGCGGCATTACACCAGGCTCACCTCCCAACTGGCAACAGGTGGAGCAGGCGCCGCTGCCCGTGCTCACGGAGGCTATTCGGCCAGGCGGGCTGGCAGTCCAGAAGGCCCCGCGGATCCAGGCAGCCTTGCGCTCCCTTCGCGAGGCGCGCAGCGACTACGGGCTCGACTTCCTGGGAGAGCTGCCCGCGAGCGAAGCGCGCGCCTGGCTCACCTCGATTGCGGGGATCGGACCCAAGACGGCGTCGGTCGTCCTGCTCTTCAGCTTCGGCATGCCCCTCATGCCGGTGGATCGGCACGTGGAACGGGTCGCGAAACGGATCGGTCTGATCCAGCCGCGGAAAACCGCCGACGAGGCACACGAGCTGTTCCTGGCCATGCTTGCGCCCGAGGATGTCTATGAGGCGCACGTCAATCTGATCCAGCACGGGCGCGTCATCTGCCAGGCCCGGAACCCGCGCCACGATTTGTGCCCGGTGGCGGCGCGCTGCCGCTTCGTCAATCCGAGGGCACCCTAGATCCGACGCGACGCGTCACGCACTGGTGCCTTCCGGCAACGAAGTGGTGCGCCCGGTCCACGGGCGGCCTGACTCCTTCCTTCGCTTCCTAGTACGGAAGGCCCCTTGCCTCGGGTACGCGGCGCCCGGAAGGTTGGGCCACTGGCCGGCTGGGCCAGACGTGCCACCGGAGGGGCGGAGGCAACCGCGAGGAATTGCCGCTACCGATCCGGGCCATCAGGTGCCTGCATTGACCGTTTCCGTTCGCCCAAACCGACGCGATCGCCGACAGCGAGGCCAGAGCCTCGTGGAATTTGCCCTGATCCTGCCCGTCTTCGCGCTGCTCTTTGCCGCGACGCTCGATCTCGGTCGCCTGTTCTACGCCCAGATCTCGCTGACGAACGCCGCGCGCGAGGGGGCCTTCCAGGGCGCCGAGACGCCGGACTCGTATGTCTCCGGGGCGCCCTGCGATCCGGACACGAACGTGGTGATCTGTCGAGTGGTCCTCGAGTCACGCAACTCGTTCACGACCGTCGCTCCTGCCGACGTCACGATGAGCTGCTCCCCCTCGAGCTGCGCCGCCGACCTTGCCACCATCGTCAACCTCCGGGTGGAGGGCGACTTCACGTTCGTCACACCGGTCCTCAGCCCGTTCTTCGGCGGGCAGACGATCACGATTGCAACGGAGGCCAAGGCACAGCGCGAGGTGGTGCCCACGCCTGAGCCGGGTTCCGCCACGTTCGCGCCGACCCCGACCCCGACCGCCACCGCCACGCCGGTGCCCACCCCGACGCCCACCTCGACCACTGGGCCGCCCGGTCCCACAGCGACCCCGACAGCCAGCGCCACGCCGGTCGAATGCCTGCAGACGAACGGCCAGCCCGGGGTCTATCCGCCCAACGTGGCCGGTGACGTGTCCAACCCCAACGACGGCGACACGCCCGACGTGGCGGCTGCCAAAATCTCGGCCAAGGGCCTGGTGCCGATCCGCGAGGGCGACCTTCGAGGCCGTCGCTACCCGCGCAACATCGTCCAGGAGCAGAGCCCGGATTACACCGAATGTGTCGCGCCCGGCTCCGACGTGCGCTTCAAGTTCCGGCCGTGACGTCCCCGTCCGCAGCTCGTCCCAGCCGCCCCGCGCGTGCTCTACGGTCACCTGGAGAAGAGCAGTCGGGCCAGTCCTTGGTGGAGTTCGCGCTCGTCCTCATCCCGTTCATGCTCCTGCTCCTCGGAATCTTCGACATGGGTCGCGGCATCTACACCTACAACGCCGTTTCGCAGGCGGCGCGTGAGATCGCCCGCGTGTCGAGCATCGACATGACCCGGGGGTACACCCCGGTAGGCACCAGCCCTGACTCCGCGGACGTCAAGAGCACCCAGAAGGCGCTCACCCCCGGACTGACCGACGCGGGCATCGATATCGATTGCGTGGATGTCGAGGACGACGAACCGGACGAGGACATCGGCTGCCGGCCGGGCGACTTCGTGCGCGTGAGGATCGAGGTCCAGTTCGCGCCCATCACGCCGCTGCTGGGGCAGCTCGGGCCGTTCGAGCTGGCCTCCGTCAGCCACGTGGAGATCCAGTGACCGCGAGGCACAGTCAGAGGGAGGGCACCGTGACGTCCAGAGACACCCGCGGCCAGCAGGGTCAGGCCCTCGTCGTGTTCGTCCTTGCCCTTGTGGCGATCATCGCCATGACCGGTCTCGTGCTTGACGGCGGCGCCGCCTTCGCACAGCGCCGCGCCCAACAGAACGTGGCCGATCTCGCGGCCGTGGCGGCCGCGGTGACCTACGGCAACACGGTCGGAGCACACGGCGCCAAGGACGCCGCCGCGCGGGCCCGCGCGCTTGAGGTCGCTGCCCAGAACGGCTTCCCCGACGGGGTGAATGACACCGAGATCATCGTCGATGGCAATGCCAATCCAGGCAACGGCTCGATGACCTACGAGGTCACCGTCGAGCGGCCACACCGGAACAATTTCGCCGGCCTGGTGGGGCAGCCCACGTGGCCGGTCGCGGCCGATGCACAGGCAATCGCTGGCCTGCCCAACGCCGCCATCGGGGCCATGCCGATCATCTTCAACATCGAGGCGTTCGACGCCCAGAACCAGGCCGGCCAGGGCCCACCGCCGCCCGTGCCCTACAGCCTGCCCGGAACCGGCAACGAGGACGTCCCCAAGGACGCCACCTCGTTCAACTGGACCGTCTACTGCACGGCGCTGGGAAACGACTGCAATGCGAACTCCGAAACGGTGCGCAAGCTCATCGAGCAGAACGGCGAGGACGCCGTGGTGACCCTGAATGCCGACATCGGACCCCTCAACGCCGGCGATCACGTGACGCTGTTCGAGCGGATGGGGCAGCGCTGGACCGGCGCGGAGTTCCCGGTGGCGATCGTCGATGACGAGGGCCGGCTGCAGGGATGGGCGATGTTCCACCTCACGGCCGTCGAGGGCAACAACCGCAAGGTCATCATCGGCTACTTCGTCTCGCCCGTGAACGCGGAGGGGATGGAGATCGTGAGCGGCGGGGGGCTCGGCGGGGCCTTCGGCTCGTACACGATGCAGCTCGTCAACTAGACCCGCTCCGCCCGGCCCGATATGGGCATGTAACGCCCGCGTGCCGATCGCTACATCCAGACACGTCGGGTGCACGTATTGTCCGCGCGTGGTCGGCTGAGCACCGCCACCTTCAGACCGCATATCGCGGAGGCGTCTGGTGACGGGGCGTCTTCGTTCCTTGTTTTGCACGGCCCGGGTCCCCTCCCCGGGCCGTGCTTTTTGTCGGGCATGGAACCGGATGGGTGGGTGGATGCGTCAAGGGCGCGACAAACTTCCCACCGTCGAACAAGGAGCCCCCCATGATCCGTCGCCTCTCGCAGCTGCTCCTCCTCCTTTCGGTCGTGGCCCTCGCAGCCTGCGCGGGCAGCACGCCCAGTGCGAGCCCCAGCCCGGTCCCACCC
>JACDFU010000190.1 GCA_013815585.1 Chloroflexota bacterium | reverse complement strand
AGGCTGCGCTCTGCGGCGTCACGGTAGCGACCCTCACCGGTCAGGGCCGCCAGGCGCAGCAGGACCAGTGCCGCCATGGCGTTCCCTGACGGCAGGGCGTTGTCCTGGAGGCCCTTGGGCCGGGTGACCAGCGCTTCGTGGTCGTCACTCGTGTCGAAGAAGCCTCCCTGTGGATCCGAGAAATGATCGAGCGCGCGATCGGCGAGCTCGCGAGCCGCCACGAAGAAACGCTCGTCGAAGGTCTGTTCGTACAGGGCCAGGAGGCCGTCCGCGACGTGCGTGTAGTCCTCGAGCACGCCGTTGTGCGAGGCCCGTCCGTCCTTCCAGGAGCGTCGCAGACGTCCCTCCTTCCCCAGGACGCGGAGCAGGAAATCTGCGGCCCGGGTCGCGGCCGCCACGTAGTCGGGTCGATCGAGAGCCCCGCCGGCATCCGCCAGGGCCCCGATCGCGAGGCCATTCCAGGCGCTGAGCGCCTTATCGTCGCGCGCGGGTTGCGGGCGCATCCGGCGCCGTTCAAGCAGGCGGCGTCGCGACTCGCCCAGCCTGGTTGCGACCTCGGCGACCTCCAGCTCGAAGTCGGTCGCGAGTGCCGCGTCATCGCGAACGCGCGACAGGATCGTCACGCCCTCCCAGTTACCTGCGCTGGTCACGCCGTAGGCGCCCTCGAAGAGCGGCGCATCGTCCCCCAGCACCTCCTGGATCTCCGGCTGTCGCCAGACGTATGTGGCGCCTTCCTCACCCTCCGTGTCGGCGTCCTGGCTTGCCGCGAATGAATCTCCCCGAACCGTCATCTCGCGCAGCAGGTAGTCGAGGGTTTCCTCCACCACCTCGCGGTAACGGCCGTCGCCGGTTACCTGCCACGCGTGCACATAGACGCGGGCCAGCTGGGCGTTGTCGTAGAGCATCTTTTCGAAGTGCGGCACCAGCCATGCCTCGTCCGTGGCGTAGCGGGCGAAACCGCCTCCGAGGTGATCGTAGATCCCCCCGGCCGCCATGCGATCGAGGGTGTGGCGGGCCATGGCGATCGCTCGCTGGTCGCCACCCCGTAGGAATCGGCGGAGCAGGAACTCCACCGTCATGGGCTGCGGAAATTTCGGTGCGCCGCCCCAGCCACCATTGCGAGCGTCGAAACCCTCCTCCAGCGCGCCGAGGGCAGCTTCCAGGACGTTGCTCCACGAGGCAACGGGCACGACGGCGCCCGAAGCGCCGGTCGCTCGCCGACCTTCGCCCGCGATCGCCTCGGTCAGCTGCCGGCCAGCGGTCTCCACCTGGTCGCGCTGTTCCTGCCAGGCGTGCGCCAGCCCTCCGAGGACATCCCGAAACGAGGGCATGCCATAGCGGCGTTGGTTCGGGAAATAGGTCCCCCCGTAGAAGGGCCGACCCTCCGGTGTCAGGAACACGCTCATCGGCCAGCCGCCATGTCCCGTCATTGCCTGCACGGCGTCCATGTAGATCGAATCGAGGTCCGGGCGCTCTTCACGGTCGACCTTGATGGAGACGAAGTGCTCGTTCATGAGGGCGGCGGTCTCGTCGTCCTCGAACGACTCGTGCTCCATCACATGGCACCAGTGGCAGGCGGCATAGCCGATCGAGAGGAAGATCGGCCTGTCTTCCGCCTTTGCCCTGGCCAGCGCCTCGGGGCCCCAGGGATACCAGTCGACCGGGTTGTGCGCGTGCTGGAGGAGGTAGGGGCTGGTCTCGCCCGCCAGTCGGTTGGTGTGGCTCGTGTCAGAGTCCGACATCGCTAGTCGCCCAACCGAGCGATGCCAGGGAGGTGATCGAAGCCGCGATCGAAGCTCATGATCCGGCCAATGTCCCGGCCCTGCATGACCGCGACGTGGATCGCGTCCCGTGCAGAGAGCTGGGCGCCCGTGGTCGCAAGCCTCCGCGCGCGGTTCACATCGGCGAGCTCGATCGGATAGACCTCGTCAACGGTTCCGAGCACGGCCTCAAAGGCCGGCCCGATTGCCTCTCGGCGACTGATCGCCACGTAGCGATGGAGGATTTCCTGGAGAACCTCCGCATCCGTCACCAGCCGCTCGCCGCCCGCGACTGCGGCTTCGAGGAGCCGCTGCGCCTTGCCCTTGTTCGGATGGGCCGCCCCGATCAGATACATCGGGATGTTGGAGTCTACGAGGATCAAGGAGCATTGCGCGCCAGGTAGCCGCGCTCGATGTCCGCCAGGATTTCGTCGATCTCGCCGGTCGGAAAGGCATACGCCGCAGCCGCGCGCACGGTATCGAGCTTCTTGCGGGTCTCCAGCGGCGACTCGGCGGCGCGAGCAGCGCGCAGGCCCTGGCGGACCCATTCAGCCACGGTCAAGCGACGACGCCGCGCCACGCGCTGAATTTCACGCAGTTCGGAGTCCTCAAACAGAACCTGCATCCTCTTGGTCATGTCGCTGAGCCTATATGACTCATGATCATGAGTCAACATCCGAGGTGACATGGCGTAAGCTTGGAACCATGGAGCGTCCCTACGAGCGTCCGCTGATCGACAAGCTGGGCGTCAAGCCGGGCGCCCGCGTTGCCGTCTACGGCGTGAACGAGCCCGACTTTCGACGGGTGCTTCGCGAGCGGACGAGCGATGTCTCCGACGGCTGCGCGGCCGACGGCACCGACGTCATGTTCCTCGCGGCAGACAGTCCCGGCGACCTGGCCGCCCTCAAGGCCCTATCCGCGCCGCTGAAGCGTGATGGCGCCGTCTGGGTCGTCTCGCGCAAGGGCCGCGACGCGACGATCCGCGACGTCGACGTGATCGAGGCGGCCAGGGCGGCCGACCTGGTGGACAACAAGGTGGTCAGCTTCTCCGACACGCACACCGCGCTGCGGCTGGTCATCCCCCGCGCGCTGCGCTGACGCCACGACAGCTAACCCCGCTGCGGTGGGGGGTCCCCTCCCAAGCGAGCACGATTCCCGGGTCGGGCAGTTTGATCGTCGTTGGTGTCACCTACGAATCGGGGTAGTGGGCGGCCTCAACCCCTCATCGCAACAGGTCGGCGAGTACCTTGCATGGTTTCATCCAGTCGAGCGTCTGTCGAGGACGGCCGTTGAGTTCGGCAGCCACAGCGTCCAGGTGGGCCTGGTCGCGGAGCGACAGGTCCGTGCCACGCGGGAAGTACT
>JACDFU010000110.1 GCA_013815585.1 Chloroflexota bacterium | reverse complement strand
GGCTCGGAGATGCCCGATTCCTGTTCCACATACGAACCGGTGTCGTAGGCGACACGCACCAGCCTCCGGTTCGGACATACCACTACGGGGATTCGTACCTGACATAGACGGGTTGCTGGCGGCGGAGCGGCTGTCTCATCCGGGAACGAGCGGCGCTCCCGCACAATCACGCCTGGCCCCTAGCGCAACGGTGCCGGGCGCAGGCGCTAGGCTCCCTGCCTACACTGGCACGGTGAAGGGTGACCGCGTCGAGGTCGTTGTCGATACCGGGGGTGACGTGCAGACGTTCGAGATCGTGGCCACAAGAGCCGGGCGCAGGGTCGACATCTCCGTCTCGCGCGGCGTCGTCGAGGTGAGCGAGCTGACGCGCGGCGGAACTCCGGTCAGAACGGGCCGCTTCATGGCGTCGCGGATCATCGCGATGGTGGAGTACCCGGCCGGCGAGCCCGAGGCTGGCACGGACGTGCGGCCCGGCGCTGCCTCGTGAGGATCGGCACGGCTCGGGGCCCGGCGCGCATTCTGGGGCCGACCGCGCGCATCCTGGGCCCGGCGCGCATTTCCCGCGGCCTGGGGGCGACGCTCATGGCCATGCTGGTCGCGCTCGCGGGCATCGCTGCACCGGAACCGGTCGAAGCCTTCGACGGGGCCTTCTACCCCACCCAGAGCATCGGCAATCGCGGCACCGACGTCCGGGCGCTCCAGTACCTCCTCCATCACCGCGGCTACGACGTCCCGCGGACCGGCATCTTCGGTGGCACGACCCGAAGCGCCCTTCGCGCCTTCCAGACGTTGCGCGGCCTGCCGGTCACGGGGACCACGGACGCCGAGACCTGGAAGCGGCTAGCCACCGTCGTGGAACGTGGGGACAGTGGCGACAAGGTCAAGGCGGTGCAGACGCTACTCAACCAGAAACGTCGCGCAAGCCTCCCTTTCGATGGCACCTTCGACTGGAAGATGCGCTCGGCCGTGATCGGATTCCAGCGGCACGCGGGGCTGCCCGCCGACGGCGTGGTCAGCCTGCCGACCTGGCGCAACCTGCTCTGGCACTACGAGTACCCGGCCTTTTCGCTCACGAGCCTCTGCGACTACACCGACACGACTGGCAATGGAGCCGGCGCAAACTGGGGGACAGCCGCGGCCATCGCCCAGGTCGAGGCCGCCTCGATGCGAGCGCGCGGGCTGGGCTCGGGACCGATCGCGCTGGGTGATGTCAGCCGCGAGCACGGCGGCGACATCGGCGGCCATGTCAGCCACGAGGACGGCCTCGACGCGGACCTGCGCCCTATCCGAACCGACCGGGCGCAATGCCGCTGGGGAACGAACTGGACCTGGTCGACCTACGATCGCGCTGCCACCCGCACGCTGATCCGCTCGATTCGGGCCACCGCTCCCGCACACGTCAAGCTGATCTACTTCAACGATCCCGTGCTGGTCGACGAGGGACTCACCACCTGGTACCCGCACCATGACGACCACCTTCACGTCCGCTACTGCGAAGCTCGGCATCCAGACCCGCTCTACGACTGCTGAGCCCGGAAGCCCGACTGCTGACCTCCGAGGCCCGACTCCTGAGCTCCGAGGCCCGACTCCTGAGCCACCAGGCCTGGCCGGCGTGAGTCCGTCAGGCTTCGAGTTCGCCTACCAGGGTACGCCGCCGTGGGACATAGGCCGCGCGCAGCCGGCCATCGTGAGGCTGGAGGAGGCGGGCGCGATCACTGGCCGGGTCCTGGACGTCGGGTGCGGCACGGGCGAGAACGCGCTCTACTTGGCGGCTCGAGGTCACCAGATCACAGGCGTCGACGCGGCACCGACAGCGATCGCCCGGGCCCGTCAGAAAGCGGCCGAGCGCGGGCTCCCGGCCACCTTCCATGTGGGGGACGTCCTGGCGCTGGGCGAAATGCGCGAGCTCGCCGGAGGTGACCGGGCCGGCGGGATCGGCGACTCGGCCGCACAGAGTGGCAGTTTCGGCGACCCGGCCGCGCAGAGCGGCAGTTCCGGCGACCCGGCCGCGCAGAGCGGCGGCGCCGTCGCTGGCGTCGCACGCGCCGCCGGGTTAGACACCGCGGTCGACTCAGGCTGCTTTCACGTGTTCAGCAACGAGGAGCGTGCGGTCTTCACCCCGAGTCTCGCATCCGTGGTGCGGCCTGGCGGTCGCTACTTCCTGCTCTGCTTCAGCGACGAGGAGACCTCCGACGGTGGCCCACGCCGGGTGAGCCAGGCGGAGATCAGAGCCACCTTCGGCCCCGATATCGGCTGGGAGGTCGAGCAGATCGAGCCAACCAGGTTCGAGGCGCTCGCGCCGCGATACAGCGCGAAGGCCTGGCTGGCGAGGATCCGCCGGCTCGGCTGACGAACCTCCCAACTTCACTCGCAACTCCAGGGTTCAGGCCGCCCCCAACCTTCACTCGCAGCTCCAATGTTCTCGATCGCTCCCAACCTTCAGATATTCGTGCGGTGGGTACCGAATCGAGCTCCGAGCCTCGGCGGGCCCTCGTTTCCTTCATTTACCCGTCCCCGTGCTGGTAGTTGATGAACCGGCCGAGGTTCGGGGCGAGTTGCTTTCACTGAGTCACAGGGTTGGTAGGTGAAGGTCTGGTGGGCCTTGCCGGAGGCCCAGCGGTGAAAGGAACGCCTCCGGACATCGGCTAAGACCACGGGCACGAATATTTGAAAAGAGCGGCCCGGGCCAAACGAGGCTCGGGGCCAAGCCCCGGGCTCTGGGCCAAGCGGGACGCGTGTGGTCGGCGGGACGCGCGGTCGGCGGGACGAGCTGCGACTCCAGGAGGAGCCGACGCGCGGATCGACGCTGCAATGCGGATGTAATGCGGATGGCCCATGTCGATAGCCTTAGCGCGAGGCCTTCGGGTCGAGTGTAAGCGCTTACAGGGGGGCAAGAGGGTCCGGGAGGGTGGCTCTCTACGGTTGGAGCAGGAGTCCGATTGCCGAACGCCGAGAACCGGCGCGCAGCGCGCCCGGTACGGACGACCCGACGGCGACCACCGGCAACGATCTACGAGGTCGCCCGCAAGGCGGGCGTTTCGATCGCGACCGTATCGCGCGTCCAGCGCCGCAACGCGCCCGTAGCTGAAGCCACGCGAGCCCGGGTCCTTCGCGCAATCGACGAGCTGCGCTACCAGCCGAGCGCGCTGGGTCGATCCCTGGCCATGGGGCGTCACGGCGCCACAGGCATCGTCTTTCCGGACCTGTCCGGCCCTTACTACTCCGAGGTGATCCTCGGGTTCGAGGAGCAGACGGCGGCGGAGGGGAAGAGCGTTCTCATCCTCGGCACGCACGGGCGCGACCAGGCCACCGACCTGGTGCGTGATCTCGCGGCCCGCGTGGACGGCTTGGTGGTGATGGGCCGGACGATCCCCGACGCGGAGGTCGCCGCACTCGAAGAGCAGCACGTTCACGTCGTCATGCTGGCCCGCCCGCCGACCGGCGGGGCAGACAGCATCCGAACCGAGAACCGGCAATCGGCACGGGACCTGGCTCGACACCTCCTGGACCATGGCCATCGACGGATCTGCTTCATCGGTGATCCGTCTTCATCGCCGGACGCCGCGGAGCGGTGGACCGGCTTCTGCGAGGCTTTCGCCGAGGCCGGACTCGAGCCTCCTGCAGCTCCAACCGTGAGCAGCTTTCGGGAGACCGACGGCCGGCGAGCTGCGCTGGCGGTGCTGGGGGACGGCGAGGCTGCCACGGACGGGGACACGGCTGGGGGCGGGAAGAAGCTGCGGGCCGACCGTCCCACCGCGCTCTTCTGCGCCAACGACGAGATCGCCCTCGGCGCCTACGGCGCCTGCGCCGAGCTCGGCCTGCGCATCCCTGATGACATCGCAATCACGGGCTGGGATGACATCCCGATCGCCCGCTATCTCACGCCACCCCTGACCACGGTCCGGCAGCCGCTACGCGAGCTTGGTGCCCGCGCAGCCCGGGCGCTGCTCGAGATCACTGCCGGCGAGCGGAACTCGCCGATCCATCAGGTACTGCCGACAGAGCTCGTCGTCCGGGCGAGCTGCGGCTGTGAACGGGACGAGGGGAAACCCGACCGAGGAGGAGACCCGAATTGAGGAGGATCGAATCGATGAACCGGAATGTGTTGCCGCGACCCGCGTGGCTGGGACTGATGCTCAGCGTCGTCCTGGTGTCCGGCGCCTGCGGCTCCAACCAGGGCGGGCAGGCCAGCCCGGCAGCGTCGGGCGGCTTCGGCACGCCCGCCCCCGCCAGCGCCGAAGCGACCGCGGAAGCAACGACGGCCGAAGAGACCACGGCCGCTGAGACGTCGGAAGCGACGCCGGGGGCAACCACAGAAGCCAGCGCCGAAGGCAGCGCCGGCACGGGCACCGCGAGCGGTGAAATCGGGGTCTGGGCGATGGGCGAAGAAGGCAAGGCGCTTGGCGACTTCGCAGCGGCCTACACCGAGGAGAACCCTGACGCCACGGTCGACGTCGAGCCGATCGACTGGGGCATCGCCCGCGACCGCTTATTGACCGCGATCGGTGGCAACCAGACGCCGGACACGAGCCAGATGGGCACCGACATGATGGGCGAGTTCATCGAGACGGGCGCCCTGGAGCCGGTACCCGCTGACGTCGATACGGGCCGCTTCTTTCCGGGTGCCTTGAACACCGGCCTCGCACCGGACGGCAACCTTTACAGCGTGCCGTGGTACGTCGAAACCCGTGTCCTCTACTACCGGACTGACCTGGCCGAGGCGGCGGGGATCACCGAGGCTCCCAAGACGTGGGAGGAGCTCAAGGCCATGGCCGTCGCGCTCAAGGAGGGCGGCGCCGAGTGGGGCATCAGCCTCGGTACGAAGAACTGGCAGGAGTACCTGCCCTTCGTCTGGACGAACGGCGGCGACGTCGTCGGCGAGGACGGTGAGTTCGCGCTGAACAGCCCCGAGGCCGTCGAGGCGCTCGAGTTCTACGACTCCTTCTTCGAGGAGGAGCTCTCGCCAACCCAGGCCCCCGAGAACTTCCAGGTGGAGGCCGGCTTCGTGCAGGGCACCCACCCGATGTTCTTCTCGGGACCGTGGCACCTCAAGCTGATCGAGGACGCCGGCGGCGCCGACTTCGAGGGCAAGTGGGCGATTGCCCCCATGCCGTCGAAGGATGGTGAGGGCATCGGAACCTCGTTCGTCGGCGGCGGCAACTTCGTCGTTTACGCCGACAGCGAGAACAAGGACCTTGCCTGGAACTTCGTCGACTGGCTGACGCGGCCTGAGACACAGGTGGCCTGGTATGAGGAGGTAGCCGCGCTCCCGTCCGACACATCCGCGTGGCAGGACGAGGCGCTGGCCGGCGACGAGAACCTGGCGATCTTCGGAGAGCAGCTCCAGTCGGCAAAGGCCCAGCCTGCCATCCCGACCTGGGGAGAGGTCGGCGAGAACGCCCTTAACGGCGTGCTCGAGCAGGTGACGGTCGGCGACGTGACCGCGCAGGAAGGCGCAGAGGCGATGCAGCAGGAGGCCGAGTCGATCGGTACCGGGGCCGAATAGCCCCGGGAGCGGGTAGCCAAAGCGCTGACTGCTGGAGGACGCGCAGATGAGTGCAACGGACGCTGCCGCCAACGCCGCACGGGTCCCTGTGGCGGGGCGGACCTCTTCGGGGGTCCGCCTACGCCAGAGCCTGGCGGGATGGTTCTTCTCCCTCCCGTTCGTCTTGATCTTCGCGGTATTCCTCGCCATCCCGCTGATCACCTCATTCCTGCTGAGCTTCACCAGCTTCGGGTTGCGCGACCTGCGCAACCCGGTCGGAGCCAGCTTCATCGGCCTGGAGAACTACGCCGAGCTCCTGGGCGATCCAACCTTTCACACGGCGCTCATCAACACCGCGGTCTACGTGGTGGCGGGCGTGCCGCTCACGCTCATCGCGGGGCTGGCCGTGGCGGTCGCGCTGAACGGCGCGGTCCGCCGCTTCCGAACGCTCTTCCGGGTTGGCTACTACCTGCCGGTGGTCACGAGCATCGTGGCCATCGCGGTGGTCTGGCGGTTCGTGCTCAGTCCCGACCAGGGACTGGCGAACCTCCTGCTCCGCGCGGTGGGGCTGCCGGGCCAGAACTGGCTCGGCAACCCGGCCCTCGCCATGCCGGCGATCATCGCGATGATCGTCTGGAAGAACCTGGGCTTCTCCATGGTGATCTTCCTGGCAGGGCTCCAGACCATTCCGACATCCCTATACGAGGCGGCACGGATCGACGGCGCGGGTAAGTGGCAGGAGTTCCGCTACGTGACCCTGCCGGGATTGCGGCCGACGATGCTCTTCTCCGTGGTGACGACCACCATCGGGTACCTGCAGATCTTCGAAGAGCCCTTCGTGATGACCGGCGGCGGGCCGCTCGACCGGACGATGTCGCTCTCCATGTACATCTACGAGGAGGGCTTCAGCTTCTTCCACCAGGGCTACGCGGCGGCGATCGCCTACGTCCTCTTCGCCATCGTCGCGGTCGTGGCGGTGGTCCAGTTCCGCATTCTCCGCTCCGAGACGTAGGGAGGGGACGCTGTGACGCTCGCAAGCGACCAACTGCGCCAGGCCCCTGTCACGGCCGTGACCGCCGACCGCCCGCGCGGCCGCGGCTTCACCGGTTGGTGGATCTACCTGCTGCTCTTCATCGGGCTGGTGCTCGTCGTGGGGCCGTTCATCTGGATGGTCCTGGGCTCGTTCAAGCCCGCGCCGGAGTTCCTGCGCATCCCGCCGACCTGGATCCCCGAGGCGCCGACGCTGGACAACTATCGGCGACTCTTCGAGGTCCTCGACTTCCCGCGCTTCTTCTTCAACTCGGCGGTGGTCGCGGTCGCCGTGACGGGAGGCAACCTGGTCTTCTGCTCGATGGTCGGCTACGCGCTGGCGAAGCTGAAGTTCGTCGGGCGCAACCAGTTGTTCCTGCTCGTGCTGGCCACGCTCATGATCCCCGGCAGCGTGACGGTCATCCCGCTCTACATCCTCATGTCGATGCTGGGCCTGACCAACAGCTTCGGCGGGCTGATTCTGCCCTTCCTGGCGACGGCGTTCGGCGTCTTCCTGATGCGCCAGTTCATGCTGGGCATCCCGGATGAGCTGCTCGAGGCCGCGCGCATCGACGGCGCCAGCGAGGTGCGCATCTTCTTCCAGGTCGTGATGCCGCTGGCCACGCCGGCGCTCGCGACGCTGGGCATTCTCACGTTCCTGGGCTCGTGGAACAGTTTCTTCTGGCCGCTGATCGTGGCCAGCGAGGACGAGATGTTCACCCTGCCCGTGGCCCTCGCGACGTTCGCGACGGGCGCGTACCAGGCCGACCACGGCCTCCTCATGGCGGGTTCGCTCGTGATCGTGCTGCCCGTGCTTATCGTTTTCATCCTGCTTCAGCGCCTCTTCACCGAGGGCATCGCTACCACCGGCATCAAGGGCTAGGACAGGGAGCCAAGGGAGTTTGCTCATGAAGTCACGGACCATCCGAGTCGCGCTCGGGCTCATGCTCTCGCTGGGGCTGCTCGCCCCGGCCTCCGCGATGGCGGTGGAGATCGAACCGCAGTCGCTGGGGGGGCCGGAGCTCACGGCCGCCCAGAAGCTGGTCCTGCGCGAGTACGCGCGGGATACCTGGGCGTCGTTCAAGGCCATGACCTTCAACACGACGGGCCTAACGGCCGACAACATGAACGAGGCGGGCCGACGAGCCCGCTACACGTCCCCAACGAACATCGCCACCTACCTGTGGGCGGTGCTCGCAGCGCGTGACCTCAAGTTCATCACCGCGGACGAGGCCCGCCAGCGAATCAATGTCACGCTGACCTCGCTCAACCAGATGGAGCGCGGCCGCGCGGGCATGTACTACAACTGGTACAACCCCCAGACGCGCGAGAAGCTGACCGTCTGGCCGGTCAACGGCGACACCGTCTATCCCTTCCTCTCCAGCGTCGACAACGGCTGGCTCACGGCCGCCCTGATGATGGTCAGCAACGCGGTCCCGGAGCTCGCCGTCAAGGCCGACCGGATTGCGAACCGCATGAACTACGGCTTCTACTACGACCAGAACGCCGGGCTGCTGCGCGGCGGCTACTGGCCCGAGCCACCCCCGGGACAGGGTGGTGGCACCGGCGGCCCGAACAACGAGACGGGCTACACCGGGCATCACTACGGCTCGCTCAACACCGAGCCGCGGATCGCCAGCTACATCGGCATCGCGCGCGGCCAGATCCCGGCCACGCACTACTTCAAGCTCTGGCGCACCTTCCCGTCGAACTGCGACTGGAGCTGGCAGGAGATGAAGCCTGAAGGCGTGACGCGCACGTACCTGGGCGTCGACGTGTACGAAGGGCATTACACGTACCGCGGCATGGACATCGTCCCGAGCTGGGGCGGCAGCATGTTCGAGGCACTGATGGTTCCGCTCGTCGTGCCCGAGGAGGTCTGGGGCGCCCGCAGCTGGCGGGTTAACCATCCGCTCTACGTGCGCGCGCAGATCGTCCACGGCATGCGCGAGGCGCAGTACGGCTACTGGGGCTTCTCGCCCTCCAACGATCCTGCCGGCGGCTACCGAGAGTACGGCGTCGACGCCATCGGGCTGAACCCCGACGGCTACAGCTCCGATCACGAGCGCACGACCGTCGACTATGGCTTCGAGGGCTGCCGCCCGCCCGGAAACACCTCGCCTGACTGGGGCCAGGGCACGGTGACACCGCACGCGTCATTCCTGGCGCTGCGCTGGCGACCCGACTCGGCCATGGGCAACCTGTCGCGCCTGCGGCAGAACTTCAATGCCTACAACGGGAACTACGGCTTCTACGACGCGATCAACGTGTCGACGGGGCAGAAGTCCCGCTACTTCCTGGCGCTCGACCAGGGCATGATCATGACCTCTATCCACAACGCGCTGACCGACGACCTGGCTCGCCGGTACCTGAGCACGGACGTGGTCCGCACGGACGGGACACTCTTCCGTGACGTGATCGCTCCCCTGCTTGGGCGAGAGACCTTCACGGCCGGCTTCAATTGAGTTGAGGCCTTTGCCAGTCCTCGGGGCGGAGCACGGCTCCGCTCCGAGGGCAACCCGGTGACCAAACCCGACGCGCCGGTCAGCACGCCGCTCAGCAACGCCTCCGACGAGGCAGGCCAGACAGAGACAGACCAGCTCGCTCAGGGGGACGCGCCCCGTCATGGCGAGCGCCCAGTGCTCGAGGCCGCGCCCGGGATCCCGCTCGACGCTCGTACCGACTGGTTCGAGCGCATGGGCAATCAGCGGGGCATCGACGAGCCCACCGAGACCGAGGCACTTCCCGCGCCG
>JACDFU010000109.1 GCA_013815585.1 Chloroflexota bacterium | reverse complement strand
GCCGTCGCGAGCTCCTCGTTCTCGCGTGCGGCGTTACTGGCCGGCACCTGGCCCGCTGCCGCCCATTGCACGGAGTTGTCGGAGAGCCACGCGATCCAGCAGGCCGCTGCGGCCTGCGCGGCCGGATCCTCGGTCGTCAGCGCGAGCTGGTGCGACCCCGCCCAGACGGCGAACTGGTCGCCGACTTGCGGGATCGGCGCGTACCCGGTGAACGGGAGCGTTGACAGGTCGCTGATCCACCACGGGCCGTGGATCACGATCGCGGCCTTCTCCTGCTTGAAGCCCTGGACCTCGGGATCGCCGGTGCCGCTGACGTCCGGCGAGTACTGCTGCTTCAGCTGGTTGACGTACTCGAGCGCCTGGACGCCGGCTTCGCTGTTGTAGGTGGCCTCCGTCCCTTCTTCGTTGGCGATCGCGCCACCGAACTGGACGATGAAGCTCTGGAAGAGCGTCGCGCCCTGGAACTCGGTGCCGATGGAGATCGGCTGCACGCCGCTCTCCTGGAGCGCCGTGAGCGCTGCCTCGAAGTCCTCGCGGCTCATCGGCTCCGTGCCCGGCTCTTCCAGGCCGGCGGCCGCGAACATGTCCTTGTTGTAGTACATGACGAGCGGGTGGAGATCGAGAGGGACGGAGTAGCGCTGGCCGTTGTACTCGCCGCGGACCCAGGCGTTCTCCGGGAAGTCGCTCGCGAAGTCCTCGCCGAAGATGCCCATCACTTCATCGGAGAACGGCTTGAGGACGTTGCGCACGGCGAGCTGCCCAACATTGGTGACGCGTACGACGGTCAGCGCGGGAAGCGCCTTGGCCGCCGCTCCCGCCTCGAGCTTCTGCACATACTCCGGCTGTGCGACGTGCTCGACAGTGATACCGCTCTCGTTCTCGCTCGAATACTGCTGTGCGAGCCGGGTCATCTCATCGCCGTCGGGGCCGGTGAGCGGAGACCACATCTCGACCGTCTGGCCCTGCGCGCTCGCGGGGCACTCGGCCGCGGTTGCCGGCGACTCGGCTGCCGCCGACTCGGTTGCCGGCGACTCGGCTGCCGGCGACTCAGCGGCAGGTGACTCGGCTGCCGGTGACTCGGCTGCCGGTGACTCGGCAGCCGGCGATTCAGCGGCAGGTGACTCGGCAGCCGGCGCGGATGCCACGGGCGAGGTCGCCGGACTCGTGGCTGCGCCCCCGCACGCACTCGCGATGAGGGCGATGAGGGCGATAAGAGCGAGGAACGTTCGGCTGCCGGGCGATGTCCCGGCGCGCGAGCGGATCCTATGGTCCACGTGGCACTCCCCTAACGTATCGCGACCACTGACGGGACGAGCCGAGTGGCTCCGCCCGGTCGCCCTCCTCCCGGGGGACTGGTCGGCTGGCATCATCGCGCCAATCGCTCCGCCGCGCAACCGGCCGAGCGCAACTGAGATTACCGAAGAGATGCAGTGGATCGCCAGCCGAGGCCCGGGGGCAAACCTCACCGTCCAGGCCGGTAAGCTCCAGCTGAATCTCGGTCCTGCGGAGATTCGGACCCTTCAGGTGCGGCGCAGGGAAACGGCCTCGATGAAGACGGTCGTTGTGCGATCCCGAACCGTCGGGCAGCTTGACACCGGGAGGTCTCATTACCAGATGCCAATACCGGACCCTGGGAGTTCAGCTCGTTGCTGGTAATCGATTGCGTAGCGCCCGATCATCCAGGGCGTCGCCTCCACCCGCGTCACGGGCTGAGCTGCAAACAGCACATCCCGCCTCATTCGGAGCGTCCGTGATCGCCTCGTTCCGCGGGCCGCGCGCCTGGGCGCTGCTCCTGGCCGTCGCCCTGGTGGGTTGCGGGGGGAATGGCGGGGCGTCGCAATCGGCCGCCGCCACCAGCGGGCCGGGGGCCGCAAGCGCCCCAGCCACTGGATCGGTTCCTGCCAGCGCATCCTCACCTAAGGAACCATCCGTCTCGGCGGATGCTTCGGCGGAGACAGGATCGGAGCCGCCGAGCCAAAGCCCGAGCGAGTCGTCGAGCCCCTCGGAACCGACGCCCGGCGAAGGCGAATTCGTCAACCCCGTGATCGAGACGAACTTCCCTGATCCCGACGTCCTGCAGGTCGAGGGCACCTTCTATGCCTACGCAACGACAAATGCGGGGCCGGGCGTCCCGAACTCAAGAAACTTCCAGGCTGCCCGCTCGACCGACTTGATCGAGTGGGAGGTCCTCGAGGACGCGATGCCGGAGCTGCCCTCCTGGAGCGGGCTCACGCCGCTCTTCGGGATCGACCCGCACGAAGCGACCTGGGCCCCGGACGTGTCGCTGATCGGTGACAGGTTCGTGATGCACTACACCGCACCGGCGCTCGACATGGAGCGCCCGGACGGTCGCCCTGCCCAGTGCATCGGGGTCGCGGAGGCGGATTCGCCCGAAGGCCCGTTCGTTGACACGCGCGAGGAGCCACTCGTCTGCCAAGCGGATCTCGGTGGCTCCATCGACGGCGCCTACTTCCGTGATGAGGACGGCACGCAGTACCTGGTCTGGAAGAACGACGGGAACTGCTGTGCGCGGCCCACGAACTTCTTCCTGCAGGAGCTCAGCGAGGACGGCATGGAGCTCGAAGGCGAGGTGACCCAGCTCGAGGGACTCGAGGATGACAACGCCTGGGAGGCAGGTGTCATCGAGGCGCCCACGATCGTCGTCCACGACGGAACGTACTACATGTTCTATTCCGGCAACGGCTTCGCCACGCACGCATATGCCGTCGGTTATGCCACGGCAGAGGAGGTGATCGGGCCGTATACCGATGCGGAGGAGAATCCGATCCTCGCGACCGATCTGGAGACCGCCAGGGACCTGGGCCTGGCGGGGCCTGGCCACCAGACCGTCTTCGAGGACCATGATGGCGACCTGTGGATGGCGTACCACGCCTGGCCGTCGGTTGCCATCGGCACGGCCGACCCGGGTCGCCAGCTCTGGCTGGACGAACTCGTATTCGAGGACGGCAAGCCCGTCGTCAAGGGACCCGATCGCGGGCCGCAGCCTGCACCCTGAGGCGGGCATACCGGACCTGGGGGCCGCGCGGATTTGCCGACCGCGCGGGAACACGTAGCCTCGTGCCGGGCTGGGTAGCTGCACTGCTCCTCGCGTTGGCCGTGTGCGCCGGCTGCGCCGCAGCCCAGGACGGGCAAGCAACCGCCTCGATCGCATCGGCGTCGGTCACGGGCTCCGCCTCGCCGTCTTCGGACGCCGGGACATTCTCCAACCCCGTTCTCGCCGACGACTTCCCGGATCCCTTCGTCCTCGAGGTGGACGGCGCGTACTTCGCCTACGCCACCGGCTCGGCGGGCGCCAACATCCAGGTCGCGCGCTCGGAGGACCTCGTGCGCTGGCAGCGGCTCGAGGATGCTTTGCCCGAGCTGCCCGACTGGTCAACGGGCGACACCTGGGCGCCGGAGGTGGCCCGCACGTCAGCAGGATTCGTCATGTACTACACGCTGCGCTCGCTGTCGTCCGTCCGAATCGACGGCGGATACAGCCAGTGCATCTCGTACGCAGTCGGGCCGGAGGCTGCCGGCCCGTTCGCCGACCCGAACTCCGAGCCCCTGGTCTGTCAGCCGGATCTCGGCGGCTCGATCGATGCCACCTTCACGCGTGACGAGGCAGAGGTACCGCACCTAGTCTGGAAGAACGACGGCAACTGCTGCGGCCTCAAGACCCGCTTCTTCATCCAGGAGCTCCAGGAGGACGGCCTTGGGCTGGTCGGCAAGCCGCGTGATCTCGGCCTGCAGAACGACCGTCCCTGGGAGGGCGGGGTGATCGAGGCCCCGACGGTCCTTCGCCTGGGCGGAATCCACTACCTGTTCTATTCAGCGAATGACTACGCCTCGGCCGACTACGCTGTGGGCTACGCCACTTCGGCCGCGATCGACGGGCCGTACCGCGACGCTGAAGAGAACCCCATCCTCGCGAGCCAGCCCGGGCCGGCGGTCGCCGGCGTGGCCGCCGGACCGGGGCACCAGTCGATCATCGAAGACAAGGCGGGCGATCTCTGGATGCTCTACCACGCCTGGGATGCCGAGAACATCGGCACCATCCTGCCCGGTCGCTCGATGTGGCTTGACGAGCTCGTATTCGAGGACGGCAAACCTCAGGTGAAGGGCCCGGACGTAGGACCCCAGGCGGCCCCCGCAACGTGAGCCAGGTGCTCGAGCAGTCGGCCGAGGCAGCCGACAAGGGCACCAGCCCGCCGGCCTCTGACTTCGAGTGGATGACGGGCTTCGAATGCTCGACGTTTCCGCAGGTCGGCATGGACGAGCTGGTGTTGACGCAGCACGACCGTTTCTGGGGATCTGACCTGCTGCGCGCACGGGATGCGGGCTGCCGGGTGCTGCGCTACGGAATCCGCTGGCACGTGGTCAGTCCGCGGCCGCACGAGTTCGACTGGTCGTCCGTTGACGGACCGATGGAGCTGATGCGCCACCTGGGGATGGAGCCGATCGTCGACCTGTTCCACTTCGGCGTGCCCGAATGGCTCGGCACGGGCGTGCTTACCTCGATCTTTCCGGATTTTCAGGCCGAGCTCTGCCGGGAGTTCGCGCGCCGGTACCCGTGGGTGCGCTGGTACACGCCCACCAACGAGCCGTACATCATGGCCCAGTTCGGGGGCGAGACCGGTGCCTGGTATCCCTATGAGCAGGGGCCGCAGACCTTTGTGCGCGCCATGCGCAACGTGGCCCGCGGCGTGTGCGAGGGCTGGGCGGAGATCGTCCGCGAGCGGCCAGACGCGCGGATGATGATCTCGGACACCTGCGAGTACTGGCACCCGCTCGACGATGGCAGCCGGGAGCGCGCGGAGCTCATGAACGACCGTCGCTTCGTGATGCACGAGCTCTACGGCGGTCGGGTGGGACCCGACCATGGCCTGCGCGCGTTCCTGCTCGATCACGGCATGCCCGAGGCCGACCTGGCCTGGTTCCAGGAGAACCCCGCGCCGCTCGACATCGTAGGCCTCGACCATTATCCGCACTCGGAGCATCAGCTCAGCACCGGAGAGCGGGGGCAGATCATCGACGAGACGCGGCCGATGGATCTTCAGCACGGCCCCGGTGAGCTTGCCCGCCAGTACTTCGAGCGGCTGGGGCGTCCCGTTCTCTTTGCCGAGACCGGCGCCCCCGGAAACGACGAGCGCAAGCTCTGGTGGCTCGAGCGGATAGTGGAAGAGTCCCGCACAGCGCGAGAGAACGGTGTGCCGGTGATCGGCATCACGTGGTGGGGGCTGATCGACCAGGTGGACTGGGGCTCCGGCCTGCGTCGCTTCAACTACGAGGTGGATCCCACCGGCCTGTACGCGCTGCGCTGGAATGGCGAGCCGCGAGCACGAGACAGTCGGCTGGAGCGAGTGCCCACCACGACGCTTGACACCTGGCGCCGCTACGCGTCGGCGCCGGTCGAGGAGACGGTCGGCCGGCTCGCCGATCCTGCCTGGCCCACCGACCCGGCGCGCCTCTGGTGAGTGCCGGGGAGCCGGTCGATCGGCAGCCGCCATTCGACTTCGTGGTCGAGGAGGTCACCAAGGAGGACGGGCGTTACCTGCTCTACTACAGCTGGCCAGAGCGCGCCGCCGAGGATGACGGTCGCGTGGGTGGCACGGGTGCGGAACCGGCCCATCCCGGGCCCTCCACTGGCGGCCATCCTCATGCAGCGGCTGCCAGTGATGTCTGAACGCCGCTGGAATCCCGTCCTGGGCGAGTGGGTCATCACCGCCACGCACCGGCAGGACCGCACGTTCCTGCCGCCGGCCGATTACTGCCCCCTGGATCCCACCCGCCCCGGCGGCCACCCCACCGAAATCGATCGCGCCGACTTTGAGATCGTCGTCTTCGAGAACCGCTTCCCCTCCCTGCGCCGCGACCCGCCCGAGCCGGCCGTCGCCGGGACGGAGCTCTCGCCCGTGGAGCGCGCCAGCGGGGTCTGCGAGGTGGTCGTGTACACGCCCGAGCACGAGGCCACGCTCACCTCGGAGAGCCTGGAGCACATTCGGCGGCTCATCGCTGTTTGGGCACACCGGACGGTCGTACTCGGTGCCCGACCGGAGGTCGACTACGTCTTCGTGTTCGAGAACAAGGGCGAAGCGATCGGGGTCACCCTGCACCATCCCCACGGCCAGATCTACGCCTACCCGACGATTCCGCCGGTCCTGGAGCGCGAGGTCGCGAACGCCCGGTCACATGTCCGGCGCACGGGTCGCTGCCTGTGGTGCGACCTCCAGGAACAGGAGCTCGCGGATGGGCGCCGCATCGTGGCTGAGACGGAGTCGTGGGTGGCCGGCGTGCCCTTCGCAGCTCGCTGGCCGTACGAGGTGCACCTGCTACCGCGCCGGCATGTCGGCTGGCTGCACGAGCTCACCGCCCCGGAGGTCGACGACTTGGCGCTGACCCTCAAGACCGTGCTGCTCAAGTACGACGCGCTCTTCGGCTTCTCCCTGCCGTACATCATGGCCATCCACCAACGGCCCACCGATGGCGGCAATCACGAGAGCTACCACCTCCACATCGAGTTCCTGCCGCCAAATCGGACCGAATCGAAGCTCAAGTACCTGGCCGGCTCGGAGACCGCCGCGGGAGCGTTCATCAACGACACGCTGCCGGAGGAGACCGCGCCGCGCTTGCGCGAGCTCGAGCCGCGGACCACGGCCGAGGTGCCGAGTTGAGCTCTGGCGGAATAGACGCGCGCCCGACGCCGCCCGGCGTAGCCGAGGCTGAAGCGGACGACATGCTCGTCCACCCCCACCGGCTCAGGCGTGCGCTGGTCAAGACGGAGACTTTGGCGGGCCACCAGGCTGATGAGGTGCGCATGGTGCGGGCCCCGGGACGCGTCAACCTGATCGGCGAGCACACCGACTACAACGAGGGCTTTGTCCTTCCAGCCGCAATCGGGCTGGAGACCTGGATCGCTTCAGCGCCCAGCAATGACCGGCGGGTTGAGCTGACTCGGCTGGACTCGGGAGAGCGCGATGGCTTCCAGCTCGACGGGCTCGCCCCTCCACCCGAGGGTAGTGAGCGGTGGATCGACTACGTCGCTGGGGTCGCCTGGTCGCTGGCGCGCGAGGGCGTGCGGCTCCGCGGCGTGCGCGGTGTGATCGCCTCAGACCTGCCGATCTCTTCCGGGCTCTCCTCCTCAGCGGCGCTGGAGCTGGCCTCTGCCTGGACTCTCTGCGCTGAGGCCCCTCCCCCGCTGGACGGCATGCGGCTGGCTCAGGCGTGCCAGCGAGCGGAGAACGAGTACGTCGGCGTGAAGGTCGGGCTGATGGACCAGTTCGCCTCCGCTCTCGGCCGGCCCTCCGCGGCGCTGCTGCTCGACTGCCGCTCGCTGGAGTACCGCGCGGTCGAGTTACCACTCGACGACTACCTGCTGGTCGTGTGCGATACGCGTTCGCCGCGAAGGCTCGAAAGCTCCCAGTACAACGCCCGACGGGAGCAATGCGAGCGCGGCGTCGCCGCGCTGGCTCGGCACCGACCGGAGATTCGCTCACTGCGCGATGTCAGCGTCGGCTTGCTCGAGTCGGCGCGCGAGGAGCTTGACGAGGAGACGTTCCGGCGGTGCGAGCACGTGGTGCGCGAGAACGACAGGGTCCTCGCGTTCGAGCGGGCGCTCGAGGACGGAGACCTGGCTGCTGCCGGGCGACTGATGGCGGAGAGCCATGCCTCGTTGCGCGATCTCTACGAGGTGAGCTCCGCGGAGCTGGATGCCCTCGTCGAGATCTGCGCCTCGGTGGACGGGGTGGTCGGGGCCAGGATGACGGGCGCCGGCTTCGGTGGCTGCACAGTCAACCTCGCGGCGCGCGACGCGGTTGACCGCGTACGGGAAGCTGTCGCGCGCGAGTACCCCTCGCGGTCTGGGCTGGACGCTGCCGTCTACGTCGTGGAGCCTGTCGGCGGGGCAGGACTGGTGGAGCCTTGAGCAGAGCTCCGGCAACGCGCGACCTTCTTGCCGAGGATGCCGCGCGCGGCATCGAGGTGCGGCATCGCCTGACGGCGATCCGCGAGCTGCTTGCGGCCCGCGGTGCAACTGCGGCCCTGCTCAAGACGCGCCGCAACTTTGCCTGGGCCACGGCCGGCGGCGCCAACCACGTCGTCCTTGCCAGCCAGGATGGCGCCGTCCCGCTGCTCGTCACGCCGTCCGAGGCGGTTGCCATCGCTCCGATCAACGAGGCGGCACGGATCGCCGACGAGGAGGTCGCGGGGCTTCCGGTGGAGGTCGCTTCGGTTCCCTGGGAAGACCCGGACGCCATCGAGGAGCGGGCGCGACAACGAACGCAGGGCACTCCCCTCTCGGATGACGATCTCGAGGCGGACCTGATGCCGCTGCGGGCGGTCCTCTCAGCCTTTGATCAGGGCCGCATGACCTCGCTGGGTGAGCAGACGATCAGGGCGATGCGGGCAGCCTTCGAAGAGGCCGGGCCCGGCGTCTCCGAGCAGGAGGTGGCCGCGCGGGCAATCGCAAGCCTGGCTCAGCAGGGGGTGCGCGCCCCGGTCGTCCTTGCCGCGGCCGACGAGCGAATCTCGCGGTACCGACACCCGCTGCCGACCGCGACCGTGGCGAAGCGGCGCCTGATGCTCGTGCTCGTCGCAGAACGGTGGGGGCTTCACGTGGCTCTGACCCGCATCCTCGATTTCGAGCCACCTGAAGCTGAGCTCCGGCGCCGCTCGCAGGCGGTCAGCCAGATCCTCGAAGAGATGCGCTCGGCCAGCCGGCCGGGACAGACGCTCGGTGAGGTGCTCGCCACCGCCGTCTCCGCCTATGAACGTGCCGGCTTCCATGACGAGTGGCGGCTCCACCACCAGGGCGGGCTTATCGGCTACCAGGGACGGGAGCGCATTGCGACGCCGGGGGACTTGACACGGATAGAGGCCGGGATGGCCTTCGCCTGGAACCCCTCGATCACCGGTGCCAAGGTCGAGGAGACGTTCATCCTCCAGGCCGACGGTTCGGCGCGGGTGATTGCTCCGGTATGAGGCGCCTGCCGGCTGGCAGCCGCCCGGGATAACGGTTGGGACGCTCTGCGTCCGGCCATTCGTCACCTACGCATCCCAGTGCTCTAGGGGTGGGCAGCTCCATTGGTACGCGTCACCTACTAATCCCTGTAGTGGTAGACGTCACGGCACACCGAAGAGCGCGTCACTCAACATCCGAGTTCGTACCTGCAACTGACGGCGGCGATCAGAAGCGGGCTCGCGCCTGATCTGGGGACCTCCCGTCATCTACCACGGCGGTCTCCAGCGACCATCGCAACACTTCACCACGGCGAGCACCGTGGAGTGGAGGACGCGA
>JACDFU010000013.1 GCA_013815585.1 Chloroflexota bacterium | reverse complement strand
GTCGACATCCGAATGATCGGCTCTGAGGGCAACTTCCATATCGATCTCGAGCGGGAGCGCGTCTGGCGCTACCGCGGACCCGGGGACAGCGTGATGCTGCCCGTGCAGCCGGGCGACGGCCTCTACGACTGCGTCGGGCCGGTCGACAACCTGGTGGCCCTGGCGCTGGGCTCGGGCACGAACGCCGCGCCGGGCGAGTTGGGCGCACGCACCGTCGAGATCCTCGCGGCCGCTTACCGGAGCGCGGACTCCGGGCAGGCCGAGCCCGTGACGACGGTCGACCGCTCGTGAACAGGAAGGGCGTCCCGACGCTGCGCGATCTGCACGAACTGCCCCTACTCGACGGCCCCAGGCATGGCGCGAGCATGCGCGAGGTGGCCGAACGGGCCAACGTCGCCATCTCCTCGGTTTCCCGGGTCCTCTCCGGGCATCCCGACGTGAGCCGGCCCATGCGGGAGCGGGTCATGGAGGCGGTTCGGGAACTGGAGTACGAGCCGCATTTCCTGGCCCAGAGCCTGCGCCGCGGGGCGACGCTCTCGGTCGGCATGGTGATCAACGACATCTCGAACCCGGTCCAGGCCGAGGTCGCGCTCGGGGCGGAGTCGGCGCTCCGTGCGGCCGGCTACTCGATGATGCTGATGAACTCGGAGAACGATCCGGCGCTCGACGCCGCGCACATCCGCTTCCTTCGGTCGCGGCGCGTTGACGGGATGCTGCTGTCCTTCGTCAGCGACCGGGCCGAGCAGACGGTCGAGCAGCTGCGACAGCTCGACCGCCCGGTGGTCGTCATCGACCGGGAGCCGCCGGCCGACGTCGGCGCGAGCACGGTGCTCGTTGATCACGCCGCCGGCATGAACCAGGCGGTGGCGCACCTCCTGGAGCTCGGTCACCGCCGGATCGGGCTGGTAGCCGGGCCGGCCGACGTGCGGCCCGGCTACGCCCGCATCGATGCAATGTACGCGGCCGTAGCCAGGGGGCGGGCCGGAGCCCGGGCCTTCCACCTCTCGGGGCCGTTCACGCCGCAATTCGGCGAGGCGGCCACGCACGAGCTGCTCGACGATGCCGACCCTCCGACCGCCATCCTGGCCGGCAGCAACCTGATCCTTATCGGCTGCCTGCGTGCCATCGAGCGTCGCGGGGTCCGGGTCGGGCGTGACCTTTCGCTCGTGGCCTGCGACGACGTGCCGCTCGCCGAGCTCTATTCGCCGCCGCTGTCGGTCATCCGGCGCGACACGATCGAGCTGGGTCGGACGGCTGCGAAGCAGCTGCTGCGCCGGCTCGGGGACGACACGGGTCCGGAGCGGACGCTTCTGCCGACGACGTTCATTCCCCGCTCCTCGACCGTGCCACCTGCCCAGCCGGCCGACGCGAAGGCTCAGCCATGACGAAGGTTGCCAGCGTCGAGCCCATTCCGGTTAGCTACCCGGAACCCAACGACTTCGACGCGCTGCGCCACCTCTGCCTCGTGAAGATCACGACCGACGACGGGCTGGTCGGCTGGGGCGAGTCGATCACCCAGTTCCCGGAGGCCAGCCTCGCGACGCAGCGAATCGTCGAGGGCATGGCCGAGCGGGTTGTCGGCCGCGACCCCGTCCACACTCGCACGATCTGGGGTGCCCTCAAGGACCAGTCGTGGTGGTACGGCTACGGTGGTGGCATCGCGAGCAACGCGATCGCGGCCATCGACATCGCGCTCTGGGACCTGAAGGGCAAGGTCCTCGGCCGGAGCGTGCTGGACCTGCTCGGCGGGCCGGTCCACGAGCGACTGCCGGCCGTGGCCTCGTCGCACGCCCACTACGAGGCCATCGGCCGCATGGTCGAGGAGGCACAAGAATGGCTCGCGCCCGGGCTCCATGGCGTCAAGGTCGGCTTCGGGAAGCGGGGAAACGCCCGCCTGGGCTATGAGCACGATCGGGACGTCGAATACATGCGGCGCATGCGTGAAGGACTGGGGCCGGACCCGCTGATCATGATCGACTGCGGCTTCGCGGTGAAATGGGACATCTCGACTGCGGTTCGTCGGGTGCAGGCCTTCGAGGAGCATGGGCTGCACTGGATCGAGGAGCCGCTGGGCGCCTGGGACCCGGAGGGCTACGCGAACCTGAGGGCCAAGACGACCGCGCTCATCGCCTATGGCGAGCGCGAGTGGAACGTCGAGGGCTACGAGCGGGTGCTGGCCACCGGCACGGTCGACGTCGTCGGCGTGGACCCCGGGCGCGCCGAAGGGCTCACCGGGTTCAAGAAGGTGACCGAGCGAGTCGAAGCCTATCGCCGCCAATCGAACGCCCACGCCTGGTCATCCGCGATCGTCAGCGCAGCCAGCCTGGCGATCAGCTTCAGCACGCCCTCGGCGAAGCTGTTCGAGCTGAAGCCGCTCCGAAACCCCATGCAGCACGATCTCGTGACCGAGCCGTTCGAACACGTGGGCGGCTGGATGGAGCCCAGGCAGCAGCCGGGGCTGGGGATCGAGGTCATCGAGGAGGTCGTTGACCACTACCGGTCCGAGAGGGTCGAGGCCCGAGCCTGACGATGCCGTGGAGCGTGGGCGCGGGGCTGGAGGGCAAGGGCGTCCTGGTCACCGGGGCTGCAGGCGGGATCGGTGCCGCCGTCAGCCGGGCGTTCGCGACGACCGGGGCGAGAGTCCTCGCCGTCGACCTGGACCAGGGTCGGCTCGACGCGCTCGTCGCCGAGCTCGAAGGAGAGGGCCACCGCACGCTTGCCTGGGACATCCGGGACGTGGGACGCCATGAAGAACTCGTGGCCCAGGCCCGGGAGACGATCGGCGACCTCCACGTCCTCGCCAACCTTGCCGCCGTTCTCCGCCGACACCCGTCCCTCGACGACGCGACCGAGGAGGACTGGGACTTCCAGCACGACATCAACCTGAAGGCCTGCTTCTTTCTCTGCCGCGCGGTCTCGCAGCAGATGATCCAGCAGGGCGAAGGCGGGCGGATCATCACCTTCTCCAGCCAGGGCTGGTGGAGCGGAGGCTTCGGCGGCTCGGTGGTCTACGCCGCGTCGAAGGGTGGCGTCGTCTCCATGACCCGGGGGTTGGCCCGGACCCTGGGCCCGCACGGAATCACGGTCAACTGCGTGGCACCCGGCCAGGTCCACACGCCGATGCTGATGAAGGACCTGTCCCCGGAGCTCTACGAGTCGATGCGCGCGCAGACCCCGCTGGGCTACGTCGCCGAGCCCGAGGACCTGGCCGGGACGGTCGTCTTTCTCGCCTCGGACCACGCCCGCTACATCACGGGCGCAACGATCAACGTCTCGGGCGGCCTGCTGATGTATTGAGGGCCCCGCGCCGGGCTCCCGGCGGGCCCCGAGCGTGAGCAGCTCAGCCCAGGATGCGCTCCGGAGCCTCCAGGAGCTCCTTGACCGTCCCCAGGAAGCGGGCTGCCCCGGCGCCGTCCACCGCGCGGTGGTCGGACGAGAGCGTCGCGGTCATCATCCGCCGCACCACTACTGCGCTGTCGCGCACCACGGCCCGTGGCTCCGTCCGGCCCGTCGCCAGGATCGCCACTTGTGGTGGGGTGACGATGGCGGTGAAGGCACTCACCTGGAACATGCCCAGGTTGCTTAGCGTAAACGTCGCCTCGGTCATCTCTCGCGGCCGGAGTTTGCCCGCCCGGGTGCGCTCCACGAGGTCGCGCAAGTTGGCGGCGATCTCGGTCGCGGAGAGCCGATCGCAGCCGAGGAGCGCGGGGGCGATCAACCCGTCGTCGAGGGCGATCGCCACCCCGACGTTGATCTCATGCACCAGTTGGAGCGTGTCCCCCTCCCAGACCGCGTTGAACGATGGATGCTCGGCCAGCGCCAGCGCCACGGCCCGGATGAGTGGCGCGGTGAGCGTCAGTCGCTGGACGCTTTCCACGCCGTCGTTGTGCCTGTCCACCGCGTCGGAGAGCTCTTCCGTGTCGAGCTCGGTGCTGACGTAGAAGTGCGGCGCCTGCTGCTTGCTCTGCACCATGCGACGCGCGATCGCCGCGCGCATGGGACTCAACGAAACGGGCCGCCGCTCTTCAGGCGTAGGGGAACCCTCGGGCATCCTGCGGCGGCTCAGGCTCCGTCGTCGAGGTAGGCGATCACCTCACCCACCGGCAGCTCCGTGCCAGGCTCTGCCACGATCTCCACCAGCGTGCCCGCCGAGGTCGACTCCATCTCGACGGCCGACTTCTCCGTCTCGATCTCGGCGATCACCTCGCCCCGTTCGACCTGGTCTCCGACCGCCTTGAGCCACGTGCCGACCTTGCCGGTCTCCATGTCGTAGCCAAGCTTGGGCATCTGGATCGGGACCCGGGCCACGGATGTCTCCTCTTCGTCGGACGCGCCACAGAGGTCGCGGGTGCAAAGGTTTCCAGCCTATGATAGCCGACGCTTCCGCGGGAGCGACGCCGGAAGAAGGCCGCATGCAGAGGGTCGGTCATGGAATTCCTCGTCCACATCGAGGTCGAGTGGCCTGCCGACGGAGACCCGCAGGAGCTCGCCCGGCTCACTGCCGCGGAGCGCGAGCGGGCCGCACAGCTGGCCGCCGAGGGCCGGATCCGGCGCCTGTGGCGGATCCCGGGCCGGCGCGAGAACTGGGGACTCTGGGAGGCACCCGACGCGACAGCGCTCCATGAGTCGCTGATGTCCCTGCCCTTCTACCCCTGGCTCTCGATCGACGTCGAGCCGCTGGCTGCCCATCCTTCGGATCCCGAGCGACCGGGAGGTCGATGAGCCCTCGAATGAACCACGACATCGACCGCAGCATCCCGTTCATCGAGGCCCACCACCATCTCTGGGAGCTGGACCGCTTCCCCTACCGCTGGCTCGCGGAGCCGGGAACAGACGAGCACAACGCGACGATCGGTCCCTACAAGATGATCCGCACCGACTGGGGGCCCGGGCGGTTCTTCCGCGAGTTCCACGGCCAGAACGTGATCAAGAGCGTGCACGTCGAGGGCGACTCGGGCGCCCCCGATCCGGTGGACGAGACCGTCTGGCTGGACGGGATCGGGCACAGGTACGGCATGCCCAACGCGCTGGTCGTCTACTGCGACCTGGAGCAGTCCGGCGCCGAGCGCCAGCTCACCAGGCACCTCGAGGCCTCAGACCGGATCCGGGGCGTCCGAATCCGAAGCCACCCGGACGACCCCACGGCGCCCGCCTTCCGGGCTGCCTACGAGGCGCTTGCGCGGATGGGCCTGAGCTATGAGCTGAACGCGTCCCCAGGCAAGCTGCTCTCGGGTCGTGACACGGCGCGCGCCTTCCCCAACGTGCAGATGATCCTGGGCCACGCGGGCTTCCCGGTCCGCCGCGATGACGAGTACTTCCAGCTTTGGAGAACCGAGATGTCCGGGCTGGCCAAAGCCAATAACGTGGCCTGCAAGATCTCAGGCTTCGGGATGGTCGACCACGACTGGTCGATCGACAGCATCCGGCCCTGGGTTCTCCACTGCATCGAGGCCTTCGGGGTCGACCGGTGCATGTTCGGCACCAACTGGCCGGTCGACATCCTGTACGCCACGTACGTCGAGCAGGTGGATGCCTACCGGGTAATCATCGCGGAGGCAGGCTTCAGCCGCGAGGAGCAGGAGAAACTGCTCTACCGCAACGCCGAGCGCTTCTACCGCATCTAGAGAGGCCCGCGATGGACGAGGGCAGCCCGCGCACGCCGGTCATCGAGATGCGCGGCGTATCGAAGCGCTTTGGGTCGACGCAGGCGCTGGAAGGTGTCTCCCTCGAGCTGTACGGCGGGGAGATCCACGCGCTGCTGGGCGAGAACGGCGCAGGCAAGTCCACCCTCATCAAGGTCATGACCGGCGTGGTGCAGCCGGACGCGGGAGAGGTCCGGATCGACGGGGCCGTCGCCTCCATCGGCAGCGCCCTCGACGCGCAGCGGCTGGGGATCGCGGCGATCTACCAGGAACCGATGATTTTTCCCGACCTCTCGGTGGCCGAAAACGTCTTCATCAGCCACCGCGACCGCGGGCGGTTCGTCCACCGCCGACAGATGCAGGCCGACGCACGGAAGGTCCTCGCGCGCCTGGGCGTCCGGCTGGAGTTGGACCAGCCGGCGCGCGGGCTGACACTCGCCGAGCAACAGACCCTCGAGATCGCGAAGGCGCTGTCGCTGGACGTGCGGGTCCTGATCATGGACGAGCCGACGGCCTCTCTCTCGGCTCACGAGGTGCGGCGCCTCTTCCGCATCGTTCACGCCCTGCGGGAGGCGGGCGTCGCGGTGCTCTTCATCTCCCACCGCATGGAGGAGGTCTTCGAGATCGCCGACCGGGTCACCGTGCTGCGAGACGGCCGGCGAATCCGAACCGCGCCGCGGGGCGAGGTGACCACAGCCTCGGCCATCCGGGACATGGTCGGACGGACGATGGACGACTTCTTCCACCGGACCCCCGCAAGCCCCGGCGAGGTCGTCCTCCAGGTCAAAGACCTGGCTCGGGAGACTGCCTTCAGCGGCATCTCCTTCGATCTTCGAGCCGGCGAGGTCCTCGGCTTTGCCGGGTTAGTGGGTGCCCGCCGGACCGATGTCGGCCTGGCCCTGTTCGGCATCGCCCCTGCACAGGCCGGCCAGGTGGCCCTGGACGGGCGGCCAGTGACGATCCGCAGCCCCCAGGACGCGCTCCGCCTGGGCATCGCCTACACGACGGAAGACCGGCATGCGCTGGGCCTTGTGCTTCCCATGTCCGTGGCGGCGAACATCTCGCTGCCCTCCCTGGCGCGCTACCTGGGTCCTCTCGGCCTGGTCCGCTTCTCAGACGAGGCCGCCACCGCGCGGAGATATCGCGATCGACTCCGGATCCGTACCTCATCGATCCAGGCCCCGGCTGAGGCGCTCTCCGGTGGCAACCAGCAGAAGGTGGTCCTCAGCAAGTGGCTCAACACGCGGCCGCGGGTGCTGATCCTCGACGAGCCGACGCGCGGCATCGACGTGGGCGCCAAGGCGGACGTCCACCAGATGATCGATGAGCTCGCCCGCGAGGGGATGGCGATCATCCTGATCAGCTCGGATCTGCCCGAAGTCGTCGCGATGAGCGACCGCGTGCTCGTCATGCGCGAAGGCCGCCAGATGGGCATCCTGGACCGCAGCCAGGCAACGCAGGAGCGGATCCTCGCGGCCGCGATGGGCCAGGATGAGAGGCCTGGACCCCCCGATGCTGCGACCGCGGCGGGCACCTTGGGAGGGGTCGCCTCATGAGCGGCATCCCCCGCCTTCTGCGGCGTGTGCAGCCCGAGCAGCTCCGCGAGATCGGGTTGCTGCTCATCCTGATCGTCCTGGTGGCCTTCTTTGCCACCCAGATCGAGGGCTTTCTGTCCGGCCGGACCTTCACCCGGATCAGCACCAGCGTGGCCGTCATCGCGGTGGCTGCCGTCGGCCAGACGCTGGTCGTACTGACCCGCAACATCGACCTCTCGGTGGGCTCGATCGTCGGCGTCGTGGCCTACGTGGTGGGCACGCTGCTGACCGAGAACCCGGAGCTGCCGGCGTACGTCGCAATCGCCGTGGCCATCGGCATCGGCGCGGCCCTGGGCGCGATCAACGGGCTGATCGTCGCCTACGGCCGCGTGCCCGCCATCATCGCGACCCTCGGGACACTGGCGATCTACCGGGTGGTGCTGGTTGAGCTGTCGGGAGCGCGGACGATCACCACCGACGCACTGCCCGACTGGCTGCTGGAGGTGCCGCGCACCACGCTCCTGGCGATCGGCGAGATCGACCTGCGGCTCATGGCCGCCGTCGCGATCCTCGTCGTGATCGGCTTTCAGCTGCTCCTGCGCTACCTCCCCTACGGGCGGCGCCTCTTCGCCATCGGCTCCAACCCCGACTCGGCGTCCGTGGCGGGCCTGCCCGTGCAGCGCGACGTCTTCGTGGCGTTCGTGCTCTCGGGCACGCTGGCCGGGCTGGCGGGATTCATGTTTCTGGCGCGCTTTGGAAACATCACCGTCGTCGCCGGCCAGGGCCTGGAGCTGCAGGTAGTGGCGGCGGTCGTCGTCGGCGGCGTCAACATCTTCGGTGGGACGGGCTCGATGGTCGGCGCGCTGCTCGGCGCCGCGCTCATCGACACGCTGCAGCAGAGCCTTATCCGCTGGCTGGAGGTGAGCGAGTTCCTGCGCGACGCCATCCTGGGCCTGCTCATCCTGCTCGCCGTGGCGTCGGACGCCGTCCTCCTCGATCGGCTCCGGAACTTCTGGGCGCGCGCACGGCGCCGGAGCCCCACGACCGAGACGACAGCAGCGCAGGAGCCCGGCAGTGGCCTCTGAGCCCGCAGCGCCGGTCGCCTCGCGCGATCGAGGCGCGGCCATGGGGCTCCTCGCCCGGCTCCGGAGCTGGGAGGGCCTGCTCCTTGGCCTGCTGGTCCTGATCGTGCTGTGGAACGCGACGTCGGTCTCGGGCTACCTGGATCCGCGTAACCAGATCAACCTGCTCACCCTGAGCCAGGAAAAGATCATCGTCGTCCTCGCGATGGCCTTCGTGATCATCGGGGGCGAGATCGACCTCTCGGTCGCGTCGGTCATGGCGCTCGCGGCGGTGCTCATCGCCTCCCTGTACGAGGGAGGTACCCCGATGGAGCTGGCGGTACTCATCGCGCTCGGGGCAGGGCTGCTGGCCGGCCTCAACAACGCGTTCTGGGTGGCGGTGGTGGGGCTCCCATCGCTGGCCGTGACGCTGGCCGGGTTGATCGGGTATCGCGGCCTGGCGCGCCTCTTCATCGAGGATCGCTCCATCGGCGGATTCCCCGGCTGGTTCACGGCTATCACGAGAGACGCTGTGCTGGGCCCGTTGTCGCTCTCGCTGCTGCTCTTCCTGGTCCTCCTCGTCGTGGCCGCCGTGCTGCTGCACCTCACCGGCTTCGGCAGGACGGTCTACGTCGTGGGCAACAGCCGTGACGTGGCTCGTTTCTCGGGTGTCCGCGTGACCCGGCTGAAGGCGGCCCTCTTCGTCATGAGCGGCTTCATCGCGGCTTTGGGGGGCGTGCTCATCGCGTCGCGCCTCGGGGCGGTTCGAGGCAGCACGGCCGAGGGTTTCGAGCTCGACATCATCACGATCGTCCTCTTCGGGGGCGTCAGCATCTTCGGCGGCCGGGGCACGATGATCGGGGTCATCCTCTCGATCTTCGTGATCCTGAACCTTCGCAACGGCCTGGCCCTGGCGAACCTGACGGGGAACACGCAGCTCGGCGTGATCGGGCTGCTCCTGATCCTCTCGGTCCTGGTCCCCAATCTCATTGCCACGGCGCGCGGAAGGCTGGAGCGGCGGGCTGGCGACCGGGGAGCGGGTACCGGCCAAGGGCCGGATCCACGCCGGGCTGATTCGATTTCGGGGACCGCTTCAGGCTAGTATTGCGGCCTTCTGGAAACCATTTCAGGATGCGAGGCGCGGGGCTTGCGAGACTCCCCCGCGCACAAGAGGAGGAGACAAGGGATGAGCAGCCACAAGAGGCTGATCGCGCTCCTGGCGGTGCTCTCGCTCATGGCAGGGGCGTGTGCGTCGCCGGCCGCGAGCCCGAGCGTGGCGGCGCCGACGACGGCGGCGTCCGAGCCAGCCAGCGAGCCTGCATCCGAGGCAGCCAGCGAACCCGCCTCAGAGCCGGCCACCGAGCCGGCGTCTGAACCCGCCTCAGAGCCGGCTAGCGAGCCCGCTTCGGAGGCGCCCAGCGCGGGCGGCGAGGTGGTCACGGCCGAGCCCGGACAGGAGCTCAAGATGATGCTCCTGCCGAAGTTCCTGGGCATCCTGCCCTTCGACCAGGCCAACGAGGGGGCGATGGAGGCGCACGAGGAGCTGGAGAACCCCGGCGCCCTCGAGTTCGTCGGGCCGACACCGGAGAACAGCGTCCAGGGCCAGATCGAGTTCGTGACGAACGCCCCGACCCAGGACTACGACGTCGTGATGATCTCGAACAACGCCGGCGACCAGATCGGGTCGGCCGCGGCGACCGCTCAGGAGGCGGGCGTCAAGGTGGTCTCCTGGGACTCGCCGATCCCCTCGGCGGAAGGCGAGGACCTCTTCATCGCACAGGTCGACTTCGACTCGATCGGCGTCGTGATGGCCGACATGGCCCTCGACATCATGGGCGACGAGGGGGGCGAGTTCGCCATCCTGTCCGCGTCACCCGACGCGGCCAACCAGAACGCCTGGATCGCGGCACTCGAGGAGGTGCTCGAGGATCCCAAGTACGACAGCCTGGAGCTCGTCGACACCGTCTACGGCAATGACAAGTCCGAGGAGAGCTACACCCAGGCGTTGGCGCTCGTCGACCAGCACCCCGACCTCAAGGTCATCATGTCGCCGACGACGGTCGGCATCGCAGCCGCCGCCAAGGCCATGCAGGATGAGGGCCTGTGCGAGCAGGTCAAGGTCTCCGGACTCGGTCTGCCGAGCGAGATGGTCGATTACACCCTTAACGGGTGTGCCCCGCAGTTCGCCCTGTGGAGCTTCGTCGACCTGGGTTACCTGACCTACTACACCTCCTACCTGCTGGGCACTGGCGCCATCGAGGGCGTCGAGGGCGAGCAGTTCGAGGCAGGTCGAATGGGCACGTTCTCGGTTGAGAAGGACCCCACCCGCGACGCCGGCCTGCGCGTCCTGATGGGACCCTTCAAGGTCTACGACGAGACGAACGTCGAGGAGGAGGCGAGCTAGGCTCGCTGCCTCTCTTCGCAAGCGGGCGCCCCGGGCCGCCACACGGCGGGCCGGGGCGTTTTCATGTTTCGCTCTCTGCCCCGGGCCTGGACGCGCGCCCGTGAACGAGCACCGACCGCTCGAAGGTGATCACGGTCTCGTCGCGCTGGTTGAAGCCGCGGGTCCGGACGCGGACCAGGCCCTGCCCCGGCCGGGAGCGCGAGTCGCGCACCTCGAGGACCTCTGACTCGGCGTAGATCGTGTCGCCCGCGAAGACGGGCGCCGTCAACTTCACGTCGGTCCAGCCCAGGTTCGCCACCGCGTTCTGGGAGACGTCCGGCACCGAGAGCCCGGTCACGATCGCCAGGGTGAGGGTGGAGACGACGAGCGGCCGGCCGAACTCCGTCTTCGACGCGTAGTCGGCGTTCACGTGCAACTGGTTGTTGTTGGAGGTCAGCAGCGAGAACCAGATGTTGTCGGTGTCGGTGATCGTCCGCCCGCCCGCATGCCGGTATCGATCGCCGACGCGGAAATCCTCGAGGAAGCGACCCTCCCAGCCCGGGACGTCCATTAGCCCGCCTCTCCTTCCTTTCGCCCGGGTGGCTCGATCCGCGCGGGTGGCTCCATCTCATCGCGCGTGACGATCCCGAGCCGAGCCGCGCGCTCGGCGTCGAACCGGCCGACGGCCACCGCCTGGCGAAGCCGCCCGCGGGCGTGACGATCCGTGGCCCGATCCGACATGACCCCCCCGATTATCGTGGCACCCCTGCCCTCTTCGTCGACCGAGACCCGGTAGGCCTCGATCTTGGCAGCCTCCTGCTCGAGCGCCTCCGGGGCGAAACCCTCCTCGAAGGCTAGGAGGGTCGCGAACAGCTGTGCCGGGTGGCCCACCCACTTGCCCTGCATGCCGAAGTCCCGGGCCCGCACGGCGTCTGTGTACACCAGCTTCATGCGCTCCAGGAAGCGGGACCGGTTCGCGGCGTCGTCGAGGGCGGGATCCCGGACGGGGTAGTCGAGGGTCATGCCATCGATGGCGGGAACGCCCACGGCCCCGCAGACGTTGACGATCTGCGCGCGAGCCCAGTCGGCCAGCGGGTGATCGTTGGCGATCTGCGAAAGCCCCACGTCGGCCGAGTAGTCGGCGAGACCGAAGATCAGCCCGCATAGGCGGCCGGTCGCTCGGCGAGCGATCTCCGGCAGCTGCGCCGCTGCCCAGGCGGACTCGATCAGGAATGCGACACGGATCTGGCCACTCGGCAGGGAAAACGACTCCTCCGCCCGCTCCAGGATCTCGTAGAGAAGGTCCACCTCCTCGGGATGCTCGAGCTTGGGGAAGACGATGCCATCCAGCGGGACCTCCCTGCCTCCCGCATCGGCCGCCAGGGACGACAAAAGGTCGTAGAGGTCGTGGACCGTCGTGCCCAGGTTGAAGCCCGTGGGACGGAAGAAGCGCAGCGTCGGCGGTCCGTCGCCCGACCAGTCCGCGGAGAGCAGGAGCCGCGCGGCGGCGGCGAGTCCCGCCTCGCGGACGTCGTCCCGCAGCGCCTGGGCGTCCTCGCCGTCGAGCATCACCAGCGGCGCCCGAGCCGGTGCTTCCAGGAGGCGCTCGACCGGCCCCGCCTCGACCGCAAGGTGCGCCGCCAGCTCGGCCGCCGTGACGCCGAAGCGGTCCAGCAGCCTGGCCATCGGAGCCGTCCCGGCCTCGATCGCCTTGCGAGCCATGGTCTCGTCAGCGGCCGGGGTCGTGAAGTGGGCCTGCTGACGCCAGTAACGCAGCGGTAGGTCGGTCCGACGCGTCGCGAGAGAGGCTGTGACCTCGGCCTGGCGCTCCTCCGCGTGGGCGATGGCGGCACTCAAGTTCGGTGGTTGCGACCTCACCGTCACGCCTCTCCCGGGCAACATTGACAAACGTTTGTCCCTCATCTTACCGTCGCCCGGCAGTGCTTTCTACCTGACGGAGGTCAGCCCATGAGCGGCTTCGCTGGGCGCACGGCGCTGGTGACGGGTGGAGCGCTCGGGATCGGGCGCGGTATCTGTCGAGCCTTTTCGCGGGAAGGGGCAGCAGTCGCTGTCGCCGATATCGACCGCACGGCCGCCGAGGCACTCGCCGAGGAGCTCTCCAGGGCTGGCGGGCGAGCGGTCGCCGCGGTCGGTGACGTATCCAAGGCTGCCGACGCTGAGCGCCTCGTGAACCGGACGATTGAGGAGCTTGGCCGTCTCGACATCCTGGTGAACAACGCCGGCATCGCCCCGATCGACTGGTATTTCCGACTGGAGGACACGCCCGAGGAGGTCTGGGACCGCATCATCGGAGTCAATCTCAAGGGGACCTTCCTGATGTCCAAGTACGCCCTCCCCCACATCAGGCAAGCGGGCGGAGGCGTCGTGGTCAACATGGCGAGCGTCCAGGGACTCCAGTCGATGCCCAAGGTCCCGTCGTACGCCGCGAGCAAAGGCGGAGTTCTCTCGCTCACGAGGAACATGGCGCTCGACTATGCCGCCGATGGCATCCGGGTGGTGGCGATCTGTCCCGGCACGATCGACTCAGAGTTGGTCCGGACGCTCGCCCGGGCGGAGCCGGGAGACGAAGAGGCCAACCTGGCCCGCTACGGCGCAGTCCATCCGATCGGACGCCTGGGGGAACCGGAGGACGTTGCCGAGGCGGTGCTGTTCCTGGCCAGCGAGCAGGCGAGCTTCATCACCGGCGAGTACCTGTGTGTCGACGGCGGGCTGATGGCGCGGGGGGCATGGGCTTCGAGCGCTGGCGCCGATGTATGACCTCGGGCTGAGGCGATGAGCGCGAGCAGCATGATCCGGGCGGTCGACGTCATGACGATCCAGGCGGAGCTGCCGGCCCCGGTGGTCTTTGGCGAATGGATCATGCACACGCGCGAGTTCGCGCTCGTGAGGGTCCAGGCCGAGGGGCGCCTGAGCGGCTACAGCTACACGCTCACCCGCGACGGAGCAGTCGCCGAGCAGATTCGGAAGACCATCGCCCGGCTCTACGTGGGCACGGACGTCACCCACCGCGAGCGGACCTTCACCCTGGCCTGGCGCCGGAGCCTGGCCTCGCATGCCGCGGGGATCGGGCTCCGTGCCCTGTCGATCGTGGACCTTGCCTGCTGGGATCTGGCGGCGAGGTTGGAGGACCGCTCGATTGCCGACCTGCTCGGCGGAAGCAACAGGCCCATGCCGGCCACCGCGATCGTGGGCTACCCGCCGGGCACCATGGGACCCGAGGAGACAGCCGCCCAGACGGCCGAGCTGTATGCCTGTGGCTGGCGTCGTTTCAAGGCCCCGATTGCGGCCACGCCCGAGCGCACCGCCGGCCGGCTGCGAGCCGCCCGCGCCGCGGCGCCTGACGCCTGGATCGGCATGGATGCAGCCTGGGTCTATGACGAGGTCGACGCCGCCGCCGAATTCGTGAACTCGATCCCGGACGTTCGGTTGGGCTGGTTCGAGGACGTTTTCCCGCCCGGCGACGCTGGCAAGCTGCGCGCCCTCAGGGACCGCACGGATGTGCCAATTGCGCAAGGCGATGAGCAGGGTGGGCTCTACTATCCGGAGGCGCTCATCCTGGCGGGCGCCGTCGACGTCGTGCGCGTCGACCTGACCTGCATGGGCGGCATCACCAGGGGTCGGGCACTCATCGATCAGGTCCTCGGGGCCGGCCTCCAGTTCGCGCCGCACATGTTCCCGCACGTGCACGCGCAGGTGATGAGCGGGCTGGGCCACACGGAGGTGCCGATCGAGTGGGGGGTCCCCTTCACGGGAGTCCATCCCATGGACGATCCCCTTCCCCAGCCGACCATCCTCGAAGGAGGGCTGATGGCCGCCTTGCCCGAGCAGGAAGGTTTCGGGCACCTGATCGACGCCGAGTGGATACGGAGCCAGCCGCACGATGACCCGGCCGGGATCCTCGCCGATCTCGCGTAGCAAGGCGGGCAGCGGCAGGGCCGCCGCGCCCGGCTGGTGGTTCGAGGACGCAGTCCCCGGCGCGATCCTTCGTCATCGGGGCGGACGCACAGTCGCCGACGCGGATCACGTCTGGCTGGCATGGCTGACCAACAACGCTAGCGACGTCCACGGCAACGCCCACACGGCGCAGGTCGGCGAGTTCGGACGCCCGGTGGTCCTTGGCGCCCTGACGGTCGCAATCGTGGTCGGGCTGGCCCGACCGGCGGAGGGTGCCGCGGCCCGCACCGGCCGGCGGGCGTCACGGGGCTGGAGCTCGATCCGACTGCGAGGTCCCGTGTTCGCCGGTGACACGCTGTACGCCGAGTCCGCGGTCCATGCCGCGAAGGCCGAATGGGAAGGCGGTGGCACCGTCGGACGGACCATTCGCGGGTTCAACCAGCGCGGCGAGACGGTCGTCGAGATCGATGAGGAGATTGAGGCGCCTTCGCTCGGATTGGGCGGAACAAAGGATTGTTGACACTCCCCGGACGGCGGAGTACGGTGCTCGCCTTGACGGGACCGTGGGGGTTCCCGCTCACCGGTTCGACCGAGAGGAGGGTCAGCCCGTGGACCTGGACAAGGGCCGTCGCAGGGACGCTGTCGCCGAGGCAATCGACGCCGTGTTGAACGGCGAGCTCAATCGGCGTGAGTTCATCAGGCGAGCCACGGTACTCGGTGTCTCGGGCGGCGTGATCTCCGCCGTCCTCGCCGCCTGCAGCGGCCAGGTTCCCGGAACCGCCGCGCCGACGGCTGGCTCGGCGGCACCGGCAGGCTCAGCCTCCGCGGCGCCGAGCGCCTCGGCTGCGGGCGGTGCCTACGACCCGATGAAGTACGCCGGCACGAAGGTCGGCATCCTGATGACGGGCGACGAGAACGATCATCGGGCCCTGAATGACAAGCTGGCCGACCTGAAGGCCGAGACCGGCATCGAGCTCGAGATCACCTCGCCCGCACTCGGGCCCTTGATCGAGAACACGCTCCAGAACCTTCAGGCCGAGCGCTCATCGTTCGAGATCATCAACTACCTCGGCTTCCTGACGACGCAGCAGGTGGGAGCCGGCTATTTCGAGCCGCTTCAGAAGTACGTGGATGATCCGGCCGAGACTCCGCCGGACTGGGACTTCGGCGACTTTGCCGAGAGCAACCTCAAGAATGTCGGCCTCTACGACATTGCCAACAAGAAGCTGGGCGAAGGCAAGCTGTACGGGATTCCGGGGCTCCACAGCGGTTCGGTCGTCTACTTCTACCGGGAAGATCTTTTCGAGGCGGCGGGCCTGGAGCCGGCCAAGACCTGGGACGAGTTTCAGGCGGCGGCCGAAGCGCTTCACACCGACGATGTGGCTGGTTGCAGCTTCATTGGTGCCAATGACTTCTCGCTCGCGACGGTCGACTGGTACACGCGCTTCATCACGATCGGCGGCCAGCTCATGTCGGGCAGCCCGGAGACGAAGGACTACAAGCCGAACCTTACGAGCCCCGAAGCCGTCAAGGCGCTCCAGATGATCATCGATCTGCTGCCGTTCGCACCCGAGAACGTGACGACCTACGGATTCGCGGAGAACGTGGACGCTTTCTCCGCCGGCAAGATCGCGCAGATGATCTTCTGGTCGACGATCGCCGGGCCCGTCTTCAATACCGAGACATCCACCGTGGCCGACAAGACAGGCGTGGGTAACGTGCCCGCAGATCCCGGCGAGACGCCTCGGGCCATCCTGGGCGGTTGGGGTGTGGGCATCCCGGCCAATGCCGATCCCGCGAAGAAGCCCGCCGCCTGGCGGGTATTGACCTGGATCACCAGCAAGGAGTTCAACACCTACGAGGCCGACAAGTACCAGATCGACCCAAGCCGCAACTCGGTCTTCAACGATCCGGCCCTCATCGACAAGTTCCCCTACCTGCCTGTGGCAGGCGAAGCGAACGCCAATGCCCAGACGATCGAGACCTCGATCCTCAACGACTTCTTCGCGATGAACGACATGATGAACGTGGAGTTCAACAAGGCGCTGATCGGTGAGCAGGATGCCGAAACCGCCTGCGCAAACGTCCAGGAACAGTGGGAAGAGGTGCTGCGCCGGGCTGATGTCCTCGCCTAGCGCCTAACAGCGCTCAGAGGTCCGGGGCACGTCCGCATGATCGCTCAGGCGGACCGAACGACCCTGGCCGAGCAGCAGCGAAGGGGCCGTTTCCGGAAGTGGTCGCTGCCGTCCCGGGACGTCCTCCTGCTGCTCGGTCCGGCTGTCCTCTACCTGATCGCTTTTTCCGTCTTTCCGCTTCTCTATAGCCTGCGCATCTCCTTCACTGACCAGGGTGCGGCCCAGGACGCCGCGCAATGGATCGGCCTCGAGAACTACGCCCGGCTGCTATCGGACCCGTTCTTCTGGAACGCCGCCACGAACACAGCCGCGATGGTCGGGGCCGCCGTGACGATCCAGGTCGTGCTCGGAACCGCCCTGGCGGTCTTTTTCAACCTCAACCTGCGCGGTTCCTGGCTGGTCCGCGGGATCCTCATCCTCCCCATGCTGCTCACCCCGATCGTGGTCGGGGTCATGTGGCGCGCGCTGTTCAACCCCGACTGGGGCATCATCAACTGGGCCCTGGAGGAGGTCGGGCTCGACGCGCCCAACTGGCTGGGCTCAACCGAGTGGGCCATTCGAACGCTCATCCTGGTGGACGTCTGGCAGTGGACCCCGTTCGTCTTCCTGATCGTGTTCGCGCGGCTGCAGGCGCTCTCCGTCGAGGTCTTTGAGGCGGCGCAGGTGGACGGTGCGGGCGCCATCGCGATGATCCGGCGGATCACGTTGCCCCTGCTCTGGCCAGCGATCGCGTTTGCAGCGATCTTCCGAGCGATCGACGCCTTCCGATCGTTCGACCTGGTCTACGGACTTTCCTACGGGGGTCCCGCGCGCTCCACGACGACGTTGAGCTTCCTGGCCTTCCAAAACGGATTCCAGTTCCAGAACTATGGGTACGCCGCGGCCACCGCCTACGTGATGGTCATCATCCTGATGGTCGCGACCACGGTGCTGCTGCGCTACGTTCGACTCCGCGGAGCCGACGCGGCATGAGGCGCCTGGCCGGGCGGGTCCTCGCCTACGTGCTCCTGGTGGTGGTCGCCGTCATCGGGTTCGCGCCGTTCGTCTATCTCCTGATCATCTCCACCAAACGACGCATCGACATCGTGGCGGAGGTGCCGCCGAGCCTGAACTTCAACGTCGACCAGATCGTGCGCAACTACAGCGAGGTCATCAACTCGCAGGGGATGCTCTCGTTCACGGGCAACTCGATCATCGTGGTCGGCATCTCCACGCTCGTGGCATTGATCATCGGGGTGCCTGCGGCATACGCGTTCTCACGCCTTCGGTTTCGCGGGCGGGACGCCTGGGCCTCCACCGTGCTGAGCTTCCGGTTCATGCCGCCGGTCGCTGTGGCGATCCCGATCTTCCTGATGATCCGCAGCATCGGTTTCTCGAACAGCTATCCCGGGCTGATCATTCCCTACGTCGCCTTCACGCTGCCGCTCGTCATCTGGATCATGATCGGGTTCTTCGACGAGGTGCCCCGCGACATCGATGACGCCGCTCTCGTCGATGGCTGCGGACGCGTGGAAGTTCTGTGGCGCGTTCTCCTGCCCATCGTGGGGTCGGGGATCATCGTCTCGGCGATCTTCGGCGCCATCTTCATCTGGAACGAGTTCCTCGTCGCGCTCTACATCATCAACTCGCGCTCGCTGCAGACGGTGACGCTGGGCGCCGCCACACTCGTCAGCGCGCAGCGGCCGATCGACTGGAACATCGCCGCTGCGGTGGGGATCGTCACGCTCATCCCCATCTTTCTCTTCTCGCTCTTCATCCAGCGCTACGTGGTCAGAGGGATCACGGCCGGTGCCGTCAGGTAGTGCCCGCATGACAGGCAGGGAGATGTGATGCAGATCGAGCAGCTAGCCAGCGGACTCGGGTGGCCCGAGGGACCCGCGCTCCTCCCGGACGGGCGGCTTGTCTTCGTGGAGAGCTACCGGAGTCAGCTGAGCGTTTATGAGCGGGCGAGCGGAGTGCAGCGCTACGCCTACACCGCCGGTGCGCCGAACTCATCGGTGCTGGGCGCGGACGGTGCGGTCTACGTCTGCCAGAACGGCGGCACGGTGGGGCCCTGGCGAGCCGCGGAGATGACGAAGCCTTCCATCCAGCGGGTGGACCGGGAAGGCGCTGCGGCGGAGATCATCGCCACCGAGATCGAGGGGATCGCCCTCAATGGGCCGAATGACCTGGTCTTCGGGGCGGACGGCCGCCTCTACTTCACCGATCCTGGGACGTATCGGCCGGCGGACCCGGAGCCCAGCTATATCTTCGCGCTGGAGCCGGACGGAACAGGACGCGTCGTGATCGCCTTTCCGAAGCCCGTCTTCCCCAATGGGGTCGCAGTCGAGGACGATGGTTCGATCGTCTGGGACGAGTCGTACACCGGCCACGTCCGCCGGCGGCGGCCAGATGGTTCCATGGAAGACCTCGGCAGGATGCCCGGGGACAACCCGATCCTCGACGGCATCAAGATCGGTGCCGACGGGCGGCTCTACGTCACGGACATCACGGGAGCGGGTATCCACGTCCTGACGCCCAGCGGTGAAGTGGAGGAGTTCATCACCTGCGGCAACGCCGCCACCAACTGCGCCTTCGACGGCGAGGCGCTCTACATGACCGACGCGGGCGTGCCCGCCGACAGCGCCGATCCCTCGTTTGGCGGCGCCCTCTGGCGGATCGAGCTCGGCCGTGCCGGACAGCAGCTCCACCCAGGGAGGATTGGCTGATGGCCGAGCGAACTGCTTTCCCGGGGCTGGACCTGACCGGCTCGGTGGCGCTCGTGACGGGCGGCGGCTCCGGCATCGGGCGCGAGACCGCGCTGACCTTTGCCGATCTTGGCGCCGATGTTGCGATCTTCGACATCTCGGAGGAGAGCGCGCGCGATACAGCGGATCGCATCCGCGAGGCTGGGCGCTCGGCGCTGTCCTGCCCCGGCGACGCCGCCTCGGAGGCCGACGTCGAGCGCGCCTTCCAGCGGACGCAATCCACGCTGGGCGACGTCGACATCGTGGTCGCCTGCGCCGGGGTCCTCGGCGACTACCAGCCGATCGCGGAGACGTCCGTCGAGCATTTCGACCGCGTGATGGCGGTGAACGTGCGCGGCTCGTTTCTGGCGATCCGCGAGGCCGTCCCCCAGATGCGGCGGCGCGGCCGGGGGGCCATCGTGCTGCTCTCGAGCCTGGACGGGCTCCAGGCGGAACCCGGCATGGCCTCCTACTGCACCTCCAAGGGTGCCCTGCTGAACCTGGCGCGAGCGGCCGCCCTCGACCTCGCCCGCGAGGGCATCACGGTCAATGCGGTCTGCCCGAGCGTGACCATCACGCCGCTCCTGGAGGGGCGGCTGGCCACGCTGCCCGACGGCGACGCCGTTCTGGCCTCGTATGCCTCGAAGCACCCGCTGGGTCGCGTCCTGACGCCGCGCGACATCGCCGCCACGATCGCCTTCATCGTCTCGCCGCTGGCGAGCGGCATCACCGGTGCGGCGGTCCCCGTCGACGCCGGCAAGGGAGCGGCCTGGGACAACTACGCCACGCCACCCTGGCTGGCGACATGACCCTGGCGAAACCGCGCCGGGCCGAGCTCGGCGACATCTCACAGCTCGCCAGCGGCCGGCAGGTCCGACTCGACGATGGCTCCGAGGTTGGCGTGCGCGCGGTCGACGTTCGCGTCGCGGGCGGCATCCATGCGCTGGTGCTGGTGGACCGTGGGCTGGATCTCGGACCGGCCTGGGTCGGAGGCTTTCCGATCAGTTGGCAATCCTCGACCGGGATCGTCCACCCGTCCTTCTTCCGCGACGACGCGTGGCTCCGGTCGTTCCACGGCGGGCTCCTCTTCACCGCCGGACTCCAGAACGTGGGCTCCCCGAGCCAGGAAGGCGATGAGGAGCACGGGCTTCACGGCCGCCTGTCGAACCTCCCGGCGCGCAATGTCTGCGTCGAGACGATCGAGGACGGCGACGGCCTTGCCGTCGTGGTCCGGGGTGAAGTTCGTGAGACCACCGTCTACGGGGTCGACCTGCTGCTCCGTCGGACCCTGCGCTTTCCTGCCTGGGAACCGGTCATCGAGCTCAGCGACGAGGTCGTGAACCTCGGGTTCGCGCCAGCGCCCGTGCTGATCCTGTACCACGTCAATCTCGGCCATCCGGTGGTGGATGCGGGCTCGCGCCTGTTCAGTCCGGCCAAGGCCGTCGCCGGCTGGGACGATCCCTCGCGCGAGGCCGAGGCGGAGCATGCGCAGTTCGTGCCGCCGACACCCGGCTTCCCCGTCCAGGTCTTCGAGCACCTGATCCCGGATGACGCGCCGCAACGCGTGGCTGTGGGCGTAATGAACGAGGGCTACGAGCCCAGCGGCGGGATCGGCGTGGCCATCGAGTACGACCGTGCTGCGCTGCCCCGCCTGTGGCAGTGGCGGATGCTGTCGCAGGGCCTCTACGTGACCGGCATCGAGCCCGCGAACTGCGGCCTCCTCGGGCGTGCTGCAGAGCGCGAGAGTGGCTCACTCAAGGAGCTGGAGCCTGGGGGCACGATGCAATTCGGCGTCCGGATCCGGGCAGCCGTCGGTCAGCGGGTCGCAGCGCTGGCGTCGGCAGCATGACGGGCGAGAAGGAGGACGCGCCGATGAGCGAGCAGGCTGACGAGCTCGCCATCCCCAGGGACTTCGTCAAGGATCTTTTCGACCTGCGAGACCGGACCGCCGTCGTCACCGGGGGCGGCTCAGGGCTGGGCCGAGCCATCGCGATCGGCTTTGCGCAGGCCGGCGTGACCAACCTCATCCTCGACGTCAACGACGAAGGTGGCGAGGAGACCGTCCGGACGATCGCAGGGCAGGCAGGACCGCCTGCGCAATACCGCCACGTCGACGTGACGGCGAAGTCCGAGGTTGAGGCGGCCGCCGCCTGGGCGGCTGAGACCGTCGGCAGGGTCGACATCCTGGTCAACAGCGCGGGATCCGCTTTTCGCTCCCCCGCCGAGGACTTCCCTGAGGAGAAGTTCGACTTCATCGTCGGGCTGAACCTGAAGGGCACCTACCTGTGCTGCCAGGCGTTCGGTCGGGTCATGCTGGAGCAGGGCGCAGGCAGCATCATCAACCTCGCCTCGATCGGCTCGTTCATCGCCTATCCCTGGGCCAGCGCCTACCTGGCCTCGAAGGGCGGCGTACTGGGTGTCACCCGAGCCCTTGCCCTGGAGTGGCGAGACCGCGGCGTCCGGGTGAACGCGATCGGGCCCACCCTCATGGACTCGCCGCTCACCCGTGCAGCGGCACAGCGAACCTCCATCACGGCCGACTTCATCAAGGCGCGTATGCTCCGGCCTCGCCTGGGGCTGCCGCGCGAGCTCATCGGGGCAGCGATCTTCCTCGCCAGCGAGGCTTCGACGCTCGTCACTGGGCACACCTTGATGTGCGACGACGGCTACCTGGTCGCGTAGGACGGCCGTGGGAGAGACCGACCGAATCGCGCGGGTACGCTGCGCGACGATCCTGCACCGACTCGAGACGCCCATCGAATTCGGCAGCTGGGTGATGCGCCACCGTGAGTTCGCGCTCGTGCGGGTCGACTCGGAGAGCGGGCTCTCCGGCTTCGCCTACTGCCTGACGCGGGATGGGCCGATCGCCGCGATCATCGAGCGGACCATTGCGCCCCACTATGTCAGCGAGGCTCCGACGGACCCCGAGCGGCTCTTCTTCAAGGCGCTCTGGTCGAATCATGCCGTGCACGCTGCAGGGATCGGCATGCGCGCCCTGTCTGTCGTGGACATCGCTGCCTGGGATTTGGCAGCCAGGGCGGCCGATCAGAGCATCACGCGCTATCTCGGCGGAGAACCGCAGCGCATGCCGGTCACCGGCATCGTCGGGTACCCGCCCTCGATCGGCCCGGAACAGACCGCCCGCCAGGTCGAGCAACTCCGGGCCCAGGGCTGGCGGAGGTTCAAGCTGCCGATCGCTCCCACCCTGGACCTCTCGATCGAGCGGCTACGAGCGGCACGTGAGGCGGCTCCCGATGGCTGGATCGGGATCGACGCCAACATGGTCTTCCGAAGCGCGGAGGACGCCATTGCCTTCGGCCGGCGGCTGGAGCCGCTGGGGATCGGCTGGTTCGAGGACATCGTGCCCCCGGGCGATGCCGCGCTCGTGGCCGAGATCCGGGCCGGCATCCGAACCCCCGTGGCCATGGGCGACGAGCAGGGCGGCTCGTACCACCCGCAGGCGCTGCTGAAGTTCGACGCCGTGGACGTGCAGCGGGTGGACGCGACCACCAACGGCGGCATCACCCGGCTGCGCGGCATCCTCGAGACGGTCCGCGCGAGCGGCACGGGCATCGCGCCCCACATGTTCCCGCACGTCCACTCACAGGTCCTCGGCGCCCTCGGCTACACCGATGCGCCGATCGAGTGGGGGATCCCCGGCACCGGCGTCCACCCCATGGACGACGTGCTCGTCCAGCCCACCGTCGTCGATGGGCTGATGGAACCGCTCCCGGAGGCTCCCGGCCTGGGAACCCTTGTGGAGCCCGCCTGGATCGCGGAGCAGGAACGGGTCACCGACCCCGACGACCTGCTGGCCGACCTCTGATGGTCGAGATCCGTTGATGGCAGCGATCACGCGGCCCCACCACACCGGGCTCCACGTGGCGAGCCTGGAGCGCTCGTTGGCGTTCTACCGCGACACGCTTGGCTTCGAGGTCATCTTCGCCTGGAACCCGCAGGCTCCGTACATCGGCGAGCTCGTCGGCTACCCGGACGTGGACCTGCATTCGGCGATCCTGCGCATGCCGAACTCGGAGGTCTTCCTGGAGCTCCTGGAGTACCGCAACGTCCAGCAGGCGGCCGCCGAAAGCCGTGCCGCGCCATCCGGCACCGCCCACATCGCCTTTTTCGTCGACGACCTCGACGCCCTCTATGAGGTGCTCCACGCGAAGGGCGTCGAGAGCGTGTCAGCGCCGGTCACGCCCACGATCGGCCCCAACGAAGGTGGCCGAGCGGTCTATCTGCTCGATCCGGACGGGATCCGCGTGGAGTTGATACAAACGCGCCGATCCTTCGCCGAGTACGCCGCGGAACTACCACGGTGAGCGAAGCGCCGCGGACTGACGGTGGAGAGGCCGCTGGCGCTGCAGCGGCGGCCGGAGGGGGGACCGCGGGTCCCCTGTCCGGCCTGCGCGTCATCGATGCGGGCGTCCTCTTCGCGGGACCGGTGATCGGCACACTGCTCGCCGACTTCGGAGCGGACGTCATCAAGATCGAACATCCGCGGGGCGATGCCCTCCGCACCCTTGGCTGGCAGAAGAACGGCGTCTCCCTCTGGTGGGCCTTCGTCAGTCGCAACAAGCGGCTGGTGACGGCCAATCTGGGCACCCCCGAGGGGGCCGAGCTGCTCAAGGAGCTCATCCGCGACGCGGATGTGCTGATCGAGAGCTACCGGCCCGGAACCTTCGAGCGATGGGGGCTCGGACCGGATGTCCTCTCTAGGATCAACCCGCGGTTGGTCATCGTGCGCACGAGCGGCTTCGGCCAGACGGGGCCCTACTCGCCGCGGCCCGGTTTCGGGACCGTGGCCGAGTCAGTCAGCGGGTTTGCACACATCAACGGCCAGCCAGACGGGCCGCCGACGCTGCCACCCTTCGCGCTGGGTGACGGGGTGGCCTCGCTGTTCGGAACCTTCGCAACGATGTTTGCTCTGTATCACCGTGACACGCATGCGGCGCCCGGACAGGTGATCGACCTTGCGATCTACGAGCCCCTGTTCTGGCTCCTCGGGCCTCAGGCACTCGTGTACGACCAGCTGGGAATCGTGCAGGGTCGCACGGGCAGCAGCACGGAGTGGACGGCGCCGCGAAACGCCTACCAGGCCAGCGACGGGCGCTGGCTGGGGCTCTCCGCCAGCTCCCAGTCCATCGCGGAGCGGGTCATGCGCCTGGTCGGCCACCCCGAGGTGATCGAAAAGCCCTGGTTTGCCGATCACACGGGCCGCGTCGAGAACCAGAAGCTGCTCGACAGGTACATCGGCGAGTGGATCGGCAGGCACAGCAGCGAGGAGGTGCTCGCTGCCTTCGAAGGGGCCCAGGCGGTCATCGGACCGATCTACTCGATCGCCGACATCTTCAAGGACCCGCAGTACATCGCCCGTGAGACGATCACCACGGTCGACGATCCCAAGCTCGGTCCGACCCGCGTGCAGAACGCGATTCCCCGCCTCATGACGACTCCCGGTCGGGTACGCCACCTCGGCGGCGAGCTTGGCCAAAACAACGAGGAGATCTTCTGCGGCGAGCTCGGCCACACCGCAGCCGAACTGGCGGAATGGAAGGCCAGAGAGATCATCTGATGGCCAACCTGAAGGACGTCGCTCGCCTCGCGGAGGTCGACCCGTCAACGGTCTCCCGGGTCTTGCGCGGGGATCCCAGCCAGGCAGTGCGCCCCGCGACTCGCGAGCGGATCATCGGAGCGGCCCAGACGCTCGCCTACCGGCCGAACGCCCTCGCGCGCGGCCTGCGCACGCGGCGGACCGACACGATCGGGCTGATCATCCCGAACATCGACAACTTCGGCTTCGCGGAGGTGACCCACGGCGTCCAGGCCGCCGCCGCCCAGGCCGGCAAGCTCGTGCTGCTGATCGAGGCGGACATCCTTGGCCCCGAGAGCTCCCGCGACGGCACGGATCGAATGGAGGAGCTGTACCTGCGCCTCGTCGGCGACGGACGACTCGACGGCATGATCGTCGCCTTTGCCTCCCTCGATGACCACCTGGTGGCGCAGCTGGCTGAGCGGCAGATCCCTCTCGTCCTCGTGAACCGACGTACGACCGGCGTGAGCGGCTCGGTGGTCGTCGATGACGAGCGGGGCAGCCGGATGGCCGTGGAGCACCTGATCGGACTGGGCCACCGGAGGATCGGTTTCCTGGGGCTCGAAGCCGACATCGACACTGCTCGCCGCCGCGCCCGCGGCTACCGGGCCGGCATGGCCGCGGCCGGGCTGGCGGTAGACGAACGACATGTTGCGACCGGCCCACCGACACTGGCTGGAGGCCGGGCGGCAGTCAGGGCGGTGCTCGAGCGATGCGCGAGTGCGACGGACCGTCCAACGGGGTTCTTCGCCGCCAGCCTGCTCGGAGCGATCGGGGCCCATGCGGCGCTGCGGGAGGCCGATCTGGCGGTGCCCCACGAGGTGTCGCTGATCGCGTTCAATGACCATGAGCTGGCCGCCCACCTGGACCCGCCATTGACCACCGTACGAATGCCAAACGGCAGAATGGGCCAGGAGGCGGTGGCCATGCTCCTCGGAGCGCTCGAGGGCGGATCCGTGGAGGACCGAATGATCGAGGAGCCGCCGGTGGTCATCGCCCGCGGTTCGACCGCACCGCCGATGACGAATATCGAGGAGAGGACATGACCGACCGACCAGATCACATCCCCTGGTTCCGGAAGATGCTGGAGATCCGCCTCTTCGAGGAGAAGGTCCAGGAGCTCTTCATGGCCGGACTCATCGAGGGCACCACGCACCTCTGCCAGGGCCAGGAGGCAGTCCCCGTCGGCGCCGTGGCCGCGATGCACGCCGACGACGTGCTGACCAACACGTATCGCGGCCATGGCGAGGCGCTCGCCCGGGGCATGGACGCCGAGGCAGCCTTCGCAGAGCTCATGGGCCGGTCGTCCGGATGCTGCGGCGGCGTTGGCGGCTCGATGCACCTGACCGATTTCAGCAAGGGGAACGTCGGCGCCAACGCGATCGTTGGTGCCGGGCTGCCGATCGCACTTGGCTGTGCGATGGCCTTCAAGCTGCGCGAGGAACCGCGGGTTGCACTGACGTTCTTCGGCGACGGGGCAACCAACATCGGCACCTTCCACGAGAGCCTCAACATGGCCGCGGTCTGGAAGGCGCCGATCGTCTTCGTGATCACCAACAACCTGTACGGTGAGTACAGCCCGCTGCGAAGCACCACGCCGATCGAGGACCTGGCTCGACGGGCGGACCCATTCGGCATCCCGGGCGTGGTCGTCGACGGGCAGGACGTGGACATCGTCTATGACAACACCCTGAGCGCGATCGAGCGGGCTCGCTCCGGCGGGGGTGCAACCCTGCTGGAGATGAAGACCTACCGCTATCGCGGGCACTCCCGGGCGGACCCGGCCAAGTACCGCCCCGACGGCGAGCTGGAGGCCTGGAAGGCGCGGGATCCGATTGACATCCTGGGCGGCCGGCTCGCGTCAGAGGGCCAACTCTCTGCCGAGGAGCAACAGAACCTGCGCAAGGAAGTCAGCGCCGAGATCGACGCCGCCGCCGACCGCGCCGCGGCAGCCCCGCCCCCCACGTTCGAGGAGATCCAGAGCTATGTCTACGCTGGCTGAGCCCGTCCCGCAGGTACAGGCACCCGCCGAAGCGGCGGACGAGGCGCAGCTGACCTACCGGGATGCTATCAACGCCGCCCTGGATGACGAGATGAGCGGCGACCCCGCAGTGCTCCTCATCGGCGAGGACATCGCATCCGACGGAGGCGTCTTCAAGACGAACGCCGGACTGATCGAGAAGTACGGTCCCGGTCGCATCCTCAACACGCCCATCTGCGAGAACGGCTTCACCGGCGTGGCACTGGGGATGGCGCTGATGGGCATGCGGCCCGTCGTGGAGTTCATGTTCAGCGACTTCCTGCCCACCGCCGGCGACCAGATCGTCAACCAGCTGCCCAAGTACCGTTTCATGTCGGGCGGCCAGTGCGCCGTTCCCGTCACGATCCGCTCCATCAGTGGCGGCACGGGCCGCTTCGGCACCCAGCACTCCGCCACGGGCGAATCGTGGTTCATGGCCCTGCCCGGCCTTCGGGTGGTGACGGCCTCCTCGCCGGGCTCTGCCTACGCGCTCCTCCGCGCCGCAATCCGCGACAACAATCCGGTGCTCTTTCACGAGCACAAGGGCCTCTACGGGCGCAAGGGGCCGGTGCGCCGCGGCTCGATCGCCGAAGTCGGCAAGGCCGAAACCGTGCGGGGCGGCAAGGACGTCACCATCGTGGCCACGCTGCTCATGGTCGAGCGAGCCCTGAAGGCCGCCGACGCGCTTGTGGAGGACGGCATCGAGGCCGAGGTGATCGACCTGCGCTGGGTGCGGCCCATGGACGTCTCGACGGTCCGCGCATCGGTGGAGCGCACTGGCCGACTCCTGGTGGCCGAGGAACAGGTTCATCACGGAGGCTGGGGCGCCTCGCTCATCTCCGAGCTCACCATGGGCGGCGTCGGCTGGAGCGCGCCGCCGGCCGCAGTCAGCCTGCCCTACGACCAGCCTGTCCCCTACAGCCCCCCGCTCGAGGATGCCCTCATCCCGGGCGCGGACCGGATCGCGGAGGTGGCACGGTCGGTCGCGCGCCACTGACCGCCGATCGAAATGTGTCGACATGCAGCCGTTGGGAGCGTAGATTCGAGCAGCTGATCAAACCGCAGGAGGGAGTATCAGATGCCGCTCTACATGGATCACCATGAGATCCCCGGTGTGAAGGCGGACGACGTGGCCAAGGCGCACGAGGCGGACGTCCGGGTTCAGGGGTCCTACGGCGTCGACTATCAGAATTACTGGGTCGACGAGACGCGCGGCCAGGTCTGGTGCCTCGTCGACGCACCGAACGAGGAGGCCGCGAGCAAGGTGCACCAGGAGGCCCACGGCCTGGTCGCCCACGAGCTCCACGAGGTCAAACAGGGCGCCTGATCCAGCACCGGCGCCTTTACTCGAGCTCGATTCGATCCTTGGGGCGGCCGGCCGCCCTTGGTGCCACTTACGCCTGTGGCGCGTATTAAGTTCGTGGGTGCCACTTCTCAGCGGTCCGCACCGGGGTCGGCACTCGCACCAAGGGCGCGGCTGAGCGTGGCGTGACAGCCCGGGAGGCTATCTAAGGTGCTATGACGGCCCGATTGGCTGGCCGACGGACTTACTACGCGCCCCGTGCGTAGATGGCCCCATTTCGGGCGATTTGAGCCCTTGATACGCGCCCGATACGTAGATGGCCCGCATGCGAAGCCCGCCTCCGCTCAGTCCTTGCTGAGCCAGGGCTGCGTGGCGGCAGGCTCCTCCCAGCTGGGGATCGGTGCCTGGAGCGGCTCCTCGATCCAGCAGAAGCGGCCGTTCGTGTCGCCACCCTCGTCGCTCGTCAGCCGCAGGATCAGCTCGACCGCCTTGTGCGGCGGGTCGCCACCGGTCTCCTCGACCCAGCGCACCCACTGCCGGTAGCCGTCGGCCTCCGGGCCCATGGGCGCGACCTTGTCGCGGATGTCGGCCCACATGTCCGTCTTCATGTCGCCCGGGTGGATCACGTTGGCCGTCACGCCGCTGCCCGCGATCTCGGCGGCAAGATGCCTGGTCAGCTGGTTCAGCGCCGCCTTTGAGGTGCCGTATGCGCTGTTCAGCGCCCCGGGCGGATGGAGCGAGGCCGCCGATGTGATGTTCACGATCCGGCCCCAGCCTGCATCGAGCATCCCAGGCAGAAACGCCCGGACCGTCAAGTAGGGCGCCAGCGCATCGATCATCACGGTTCGCAGCCACGCTTCGGGATCGCTGTCCTTGATGAAGGCGATCGGCCCGAAGACGCCCGCCGCGTTCACCAGGATCGTCGGAGGGTCGAAGCGGCTCTCGACCTCCCCCTTGACCCGCTCGACTTCCTCGCGGCGGCCCACATCGGCCGGGATCCCGGCCAGGCTGCCTCCCGCTTCCCGGGCCAGCCGCTCGGTCTCGGCCAGCTGCTCTTCGGTCCGCGCGACTGCGACCACCGTCGCCCCACGTTCGGCGAGCGCAACGGCCGTCGCGCGACCGAGTCCCCGGCCGCCGCCCGTCACGACCGCGACGCGGCCTTCCTGGTCAGCCATCGGAGCCCCCCGAGGCCCGCCCCGGCGCCGCCCGCTCCTGGGCGGCCGCCCCCGTCTCCAGGTGGAACACCTCCCGGACCTCTGTCGAATCGACGATCCCCTCGTCGTTGAACTCCATCAGCGGATTCATGATCTCGCCCCAGCGATCGTGGATCTCACTGTGCCACAACCGGTCCCAGGCCTCCTCGTCCCGGATCTCGGAGTAGAGGAAGAGCACCGGGTCGTTCTCGAAGATCGTGATCTGGGCGATCCCCTGGCGCTCGATCTCCGCGACCAGCTCCGGCCAGATGCTGTCGTGGTGCCGGCGGTACTCGGCGAGGCCGCCCGGCTTCAGCCGCATGGTGAAGGCTCGTCGCTTCATGGTCGTACCTCCTCGGCCGCGTCAGGCGGCCTGTCCCGTGTTGATCGCCTGCAGCACGGCGTGGTCGTCCGCCTGTCCTCCCACCAGCTCGGCCGTCAGGCGACCTCGATAGAAGGTCAGGATCCGATCGGCGAGGCCGACCAGCTCCGGCATCTCGGTCGATCGGAAGAGCACGATCTTCCCTTCCTGCGCAAGGCGTCGGATGAGCAGGTAGAACTCCCGCTTCGCGCCCACGTCAACGCCGCGGGTCGGGTCGTCCAGCAGCATCACGCCCGGCGACACCTCCAGCCACTTGCCGAGGACCACCTTCTGCTGGTTGCCGCCCGACAGTTGGTCAACCGGCGAATCAAGTGAGTCCGTCTTGATCTGCAGCCGCTCGATCTGGCCGCGTGCGGCGGCAGCGAGCTGGCGCGGACGAAGCCAGGGGTCGCGACCCGGCAGCGTGCCGACCGACACGTGGGCGATGTTGTGGCTGATGCTGCGATCGAGCATCAGGCCCTGCCGGCGGCGCTCCGCGGGCACCAGGCTGATCCTTCGCCGGGCAGCGGCCGTCGGCGATGCGGGCAGGCCTCCGCCGTCGGGATAGCGAACCTCGCCCCCGGTCGCCCGGCGCGTCCCGAAGAGGACACCCAGCAGCGTGGCGACGCCCGATCCTTCGAGCCCGGCAAGCCCCACGATCTCGCCGGCCTTGGCAGTGAAGGTGACCTCGTGGAGTTCCTCGCCGACGCTCAGGCCGCGGACCTCGAGCGCCGCGCCTTCCGCAGCTGCCGGGCGGCCCTCGCGCGGCGGGTAGAGCTCGGCCTGGCGGGCGCCCACCATGGCCTCCACCACGGTGGGGATCGTCAGCTCAGCGCGGGGACGGCTGAAGACTGCCTGGCCGTTGCGCATGACCGTGATGTGATCGGCAATGGCGAAGACCTCCTGGAGGACGTGCGAGACGTAGAGGATCGTCACGCCGTCGGCCGAAAGCTCGCGCAGCACGGCGAACAGCCGCTCTGTCTCGCGCTCGTTCAGCGCCGAGGTCGGCTCGTCGAGGATGAGGACGCGCGGGCGCTCGATGAGCAGGCGACAGATCTCC
>JACDFU010000189.1 GCA_013815585.1 Chloroflexota bacterium | reverse complement strand
CGGTTGCGCCCGTGCAGCGAGCGGGCGAGCGCGGGGACGTTGCCGCCGCCGTCGCCATGCAGTACGACGTCGTGGGCGAGCAGAGACTCGAGCGCCTTCAGGTCGCCGTGCTTGGTCGCGGCGAAGAACCGCCGAGCCAACTCCTCGCGCTGGCGTCGCGAGCTCTCAAAGCGTGGCCGGCGCTCGTCGACGTGCTTGCGCGCCCGTGCGGCGAGCTGGCGGACGTTCCCCTCGCTCTTGCGGAGGATCCGCGCGATCTCGGCGTAGTCGTAGTCAAAGACGTCGCGAAGCAAGAGCACCGCCCGCTGGTCAGGTGAGAGGCTCTCCAGCAGCACGAGCATCGCCATCGACAGCGAGTCGGCCATCTCCGCCTCACGCTCGGGTTCGCTGCCCGGGTCGGTGAGGATCGGCTCCGGCAGCCACTCGCCGACGTAGCGCTCGCGGCGCGCTCGCGCGGAGCGGAGCTCGTCGATGGCCAGCCGGGTCGTCACCGTCGCTACGAAAGCCCGCGGAGACCCGATCCGCTCGCCGTGCGCGAGGGCACGGTGGAGGCGAATCAGCGCCTCCTGGACGACGTCTTCGGCCTCGGCGACGGAGCCGAGCATGCGGTAGGCGATCGCGAACGCCACCGGCCGCAGCTCCCCCAGCAGCTCGTCGCTTGCGCCGTTCACGTCAGCTCGTGCGCGAAGGCGTCGCGCCAGCTCGCAAACCGGGGCTGCCAGCCAAGGACGCGCTTGGCCTTGGCGTTAGAGGCTCCTCGCACCTCAGTCATCATCACCGCGGCGGCCTCGCCGGCCAGCACGCGCCCCAGCCAGCGGGGCACCCGCTGGGGCTTTCGCGCCCCCAGAGCCGCGGCCGCGGCGGGCAGCCACTGGCCGACCGGCGCCGGATCGTCGTCTACGACGTGGTAGATCCCGCGCTCGCCCTGCTCGACCGCAGCCACCGTTGCCTCCGCGGCGTCGACGACATGGACGAAGGACCACACCCCCGCTCCGCTGCCCACGACGGGGAACTTGCGCTTGGCGATCAGCGCGGTGTGCTGACCTCCGTGGCCCAGCGAGGTCCCCGGGCCGTACAGCGCCCCGTAGCGGAGCACGACGCCCTCGGTCCACGTCGCACCCGTCACCGCCTGCTCGAGGTGCCGAAGCGCCTCCAAAGTGCGCCGCATCGATGCGACCGGGTGCGGGTCAAGCTCATCAATCTCGGTCTTGACCGTCGCTCCGCTGCGGGCGAACGGCCAGCCGGCGTAGCTCTGGGCCACGAACCGCCGCACCCCGATGGCCTGGCCGGCGGACAGCAGATGGTCGGTGCCCTCTGTCCGCAGGCGGTTGGTCATCGCGAACTCGCGGTCGAAGTGGCGCATGTCCAGAGCCTCGGGGATCGCCGTGAGCTCGTGCACGATGACCTCAGGCCGTGCCTCGGCGACGGCCTGCGCCACCTGCTCGGCGACCAGCGCGTCGGCGATCACCGCGGAAGCTCCCAGCTCGCTCAACGCGTCGCGCTTGCCCGGGCTGCGAACCATCCCCACGACCTCGTGGCCCGCCGCCACCAGCCCGGGAATCAACTGCCGCCCGATCGCACCCGTCGCACCTGCCACCAACACCCTCATCGCCACTCCGTTCTGATCGAGTCTCACCACCTAGACGAGACAGGACGGGCGCCCGTGACAGAACCGCTGGGGCGCCAGTTCAGGAGGCGAGTAGATCGGGTTTACCACGACACTGAGGCCGCGGATGGTGTCACGCGAGAACCCGCTCGCGCGGCTCCGAGTCAGGCGTCATCGCACCCAACGGCCAGGGGCCGGGCGCCGGGAGCGAGGCGTGAAGTCAAGCCCTCCACCTTCGGCAGGGCAGACAGGTCCGCCGCGAAACCGTCTCGGCGGGACCTAATCGCCGCTACCCTCGATGGAGATGCCCCACGCTCCCACGCTGGTCCCCGCGCCGATCGGCCGGGATCCGGCACCTCCCGAGTCCAACCTGGGCTGGCTGCTGGCGCAGGCAAGCCATGCCCTGGCCACGGAGCTGACCGCCGCGCTCGAGGAGTTCAGCGTCACCCCGCGTAGCCATTGCGTGCTCACCGCCGCCCTCACCGGCGAGCACACCCAGAAGCAGCTGGCTGATGCGATCGGCGTCGACAAGACCACGATGGTCGTGACCCTGGATGCGCTCGAGGAAGCAGGGCTCGCGGAGCGTGTTCCCTCCAAGGCCGACCGCCGCGCCCGCGTGATCCGGGTCACCCCAGCGGGCAGGCGGCTCGTGGCCAAGTGTGAGCGGGTGGTGGCTCGGATCCAGGCCGATGTGCTCGCCTCCCTTCCCGCCCGCCAACGGGAGCCGTTTCTCGACGCCCTCTCCGGGCTCGTATTCGGCCGCCTTTCCCGCCCGACCCCCTGCGGTGGTCAGGTGCGGCGCCGCTCCTAGAGCCTTCCGCGGGTCCCGGAGGGTTGGCCGCCCCCAGGCTTGCCGGGGGATAAGTCCGTAGTCAATCATCCCTTACGGATCTATCTGTTACGGTCTCCGCCATCGCTTACCCGAAGTAAGGAGACCGCTGGATGTCCGCGACCGGTACCGCACCGACCCACAGCCCGCAGCGAAGCGGCCGCGAGCGCCAGCTCGCGCTCTACACCCTCTGCGTGGGAATGCTGATGATCATCCTCGACGGGACGATCGTGAACGTGGCGCTGCCCTCGATCCAGGACGACCTCGATTTCTCGCAGTCGAGCCTCGCGTGGGTCGTGAACGCCTACCTGATCCCCTTCGGCGGGCTGCTGCTGCTCGCGGGGCGGATCGGTGACCTGGTCGGCCGCAAGCGGGTGTTCACCGTGGGCCTCGCCGTCTTCGTCGCCGCGTCGGCGCTCTGCGGGCTCGCGCAGAGCCAGGAGGCTCTGATCGGGGCTCGCTTCCTGCAGGGGATCGGCGGCGCGCTCACGTCTTCGGTGATCCTGGGGATGATCGTGACCATGTTCCCGGGCAAGGCAGAGCAGGCAAAGGCGATCGGCGTCTACAGCTTCGTCGCCGCCTCGGGCGCCTCGCTTGGCCTGCTCGCCGGCGGGGTGCTGACCGAGGCGATCAGCTGGCATTGGATCTTCTTCGTCAACCTCCCCTTCGGCCTCGCCGCGATCGCCCTTTCGGCCAGGCTGATCGACAGCGAGGAGGGC
>JACDFU010000108.1 GCA_013815585.1 Chloroflexota bacterium | reverse complement strand
GACCTACCACGAGCAGCTGGCTGCCCGCGCCTTCCGCCGTTACGCGGAGCGGCTGAGCGAGTCTGGTGGCCTGGACTTCGACGATCTCCTGGTCCAGGCCGTGCGGTTGTTCGAGGAGGCGCCCGCCGTGCTGCGCGGCTACCAGGAGCGCTGGCGCTACCTGCACGTCGATGAATACCAGGACACGAACCGAGCGCAGTACCTGTGGGTCAAGGCGCTGGCGTTGCGGCACCGCAACCTGGCCGTGGTGGGCGACGACGACCAGAGCATCTACTCCTGGCGGGGGGCTGACCTGCGCAACATCCTCGACTTCGAGCGTGACTACCCCGACGCCACCGTGGTGAAACTGGAGCAGAACTACCGCTCCACCCAGCTGATTCTGGACGCTGCGCACGCCGTCGTTTCCCGAAACGAGGGGCGAAAGGACAAGAAGCTCTGGACGGAGAACCCACGGGGCGTGCTCATCGAGCGCTTCGAAGCGGGCCGCGAAGACGAGGAGGCAGAGTGGATCGCCCGCCAGATTGACGCGCTGGTTCACGGTCGCGGTGCGGGCGGTTCGATCCTCGCCCGGCGCGCCGACGAGGGCGACGAGCGTATCCATCGGCTAAAGGACATCGCGGTGATGTACCGCACGAACGCCCAGAGCCGGCCGATCGAGGAGGCGTTCCTGCGTTACGGCCTCCGCTACCAGCTGGTGGGCGGCGTCCGCTTCTACCAGCGCCGGGAGGTCAAGGATGCACTCGCCTACCTGCGAGTGCTGCGCAACGACCACGACACGGCAGCCTTCGAGCGGATCCTGAATGTGCCGCCCCGCGGGATTGGCCAGAAGACGCTCGAGCATCTTCGGTCGCTTGCGGCGGAGCGCGGCGGTGATGTCTGGGCGGCCGTGCAGGCGGCCGGCTCGTCGGACTCGCTCGCAACCCGGACACGCACGGCCCTTGCTGGGTTTGCCGACCTGGTCCGCCGGCTCCGGACGCGCGTTTCGATCCTGCCGCTTCCGGAGCTGCTCGATACGGTCCTGGAGGAGTCGGGCTATCGGCAGATGCTCCAGGACGGCTCGACCGAGGGCGAGGATCGCTGGGCCAACCTGCTGGAGCTCCGCGAAGTCGTCGACCGCTATGGCGACCTGTCTATGGAGGATGCGATCGATCGTCTGCTCGAGGAGACGGCACTCGTCGCCGACCAGGACAGCTACCAGGGCGACGCCGATGCGACCACGCTCATCACGCTGCACGCCGCGAAGGGCCTGGAGTTCGACGTGGTCTTCATCGCGGGGCTGGAGGAGGGGGTCTTCCCGCACGCCAGGGCGCTGGAGGACGAGCGCCAGATGGAGGAGGAGCGCCGACTGGCCTACGTCGGCCTGACGCGGGCACGCCATCGCCTGTACCTGACGCACGCCGCGCAGCGCGCCACCTGGGGCCGCGGCGGCTTCTCCACGCCAAGCCGCTTCCTGATCGAGATCCCTGTGGACCTGATGCATGGGCCGCGCCTGGTGATTCGCGACCACGACGACTTTTCCGACGAGGACGTCGACCAGCGCACGATCGAGGAGCGGATGGGAGGACCGCTCGATCTCGACCTCGTGCTCGGGCGACGAGCGGGGAGCCGCCTCCTTGGCCGGGGGATGGGCCGCGGCGCAGCGCGGCAGCTGCCTCCCGGGGGCGGCTACTCGCCGCCGGCTCCACCGGGAGGACCGCGGGCGGGTGAGTCATTCCGGGCCTCTCGCGACCTGGCGGCACGCCGCGCCGCCTACTACGGCCACGGCAATGGCCACTCGGGGGAGCTCGATGAGGCCACTGGCGCGCCACCCACGCAGCGCACCACCGTGCCGGCGCGTCCCGTGGTCCCCGGCGAAAGGCGCTTTCGCGACGGCGACCGCATCCGGCACAAGGCCTTCGGCGAGGGCACGGTCGTCAGCTCCAAGCTCACCCGCGACGACGAGGAGGTCACCGTCGCCTTCCCGGACCGCGGCGTGAAGACGCTCCTCGCCAGCATGGCCAACCTCGAGCTGCTGGGCTGAGCGCGCAACTCGGCGCCCGGTTCCGCCCCCACGGTACCCAAAGGCGTATGCACTCCATTCTTGTTACCAGAGGAGGCCGAGGCTCAAGCCCCGCAGCCGAGCACGTTTCCGGCAGTCGAGGTCCCTTGAGGCCGCTGGCATGCGTGTCATTCATGGAATGGGGCTCATGCTGCGATAACGCACTTGGACTGACGGCGATCGTCGCCAACGCTCGACCAACTGCCCGCCAAGCCCCACTTACGAGAATGGGCTGCATATGGCAAGGATTAGACGGCCACAGCTCGCGACCGAAGCCCGCCGCCGGAACAACCAACAGCTGGCCGCCCGTGGCGCAGATATCCGCGCAGCTCGATCCAGGCGGCGAATGACCCAGCAACAGCTCGCCCGCCGGGTGGGCTGCAACCAGTCCAGCATCAGTCGGCTGGAGACGGGCCGCGGCGGATCCCTCTCGGTGGACGTATGGCAGCGCGTCTCGCTAGCCGTCGGGCGTCCGCTTCGGCTGGAGCTGGAGCGTGACGCGTCGGAAGAGCCGAGTGACTCTGGTCACCTGCGCGTCCAGGAGCTCATCCTTCGGGTCGGCCGCGCCTGCGGGTATCAGGGCAGATTTGAGCTCGCCACTCGGCCGTCAGACCCCTCACGGTCGGCGGACGTTGGTCTCCGGGTGATCGAAATCGCCGCCTCCTGTTGATCGAGGCCTGGAACACCTTCGGCGACATCGGCGCGTCCACACGATCGTTCGACCGAAAGCTCGCTGAGGCCGAGCGGGTTGCGGTCGCCATTGGTGGAGCGGATCCCTATGACGTTCGAGGCTGCTGGGTGGTTCGTGCATCGCGACGGAACCGCACGCTTGTTGCGCGCTACCCGGAGGTTTTCGCAGCTCGCTTTCCAGGTTCTTCGGTGGCCTGGGGGCGGGCCTTGACGACCGGATCGCAGCCGCCCACAGAGCCAGGGCTTGTGTGGTGCGACGTCGGCGCCAGCCGCCTCTTCGCGTGGCGGCGCGGCTGACCTCGTAAGCTGACGAAGATGGTCACCGACGAGGAAAGGGCCGAGGCTCCGCCGACCACGGCCGAAGCTCCGACGACGCCGGAGGAGGCGGCTGCGCGCGTCGACCAGCTGCGCGAGACGATCGAGCGGGCGAACCGCCTCTACTACCAGGAAGACGCCCCCGAGCTCGCCGATTCCGAGTACGACCGGCTCTTTCGTGAGCTCGTGGAGTTGGAACAGGCGTTCCCCGACCTGCAGACGCCCGACTCGCCGACGTTGCGCGTGGGCGGCGCCCCGGCCGCCCAGTTCAGCGAGGTCGTGCATGCGACGCCGATGCTCTCGCTCAACAACGCCTTCAGCCACGACGAGGTGCGCACCTTCGACGCCAGGGTGCGGCGACTGCTCGCCCTCCCGCCGGCTCCGGAGCCGGCGCCCGGCCTGACCTACGTCGCGGAGCTGAAGATCGACGGCCTCGCGGTCAGCCTGCGCTATGAGCGCGGCCGGTTCGTCCAGGGAGCGACGCGCGGCGACGGGTCGACGGGCGAGGACGTGACGGCCAACCTGCGCACGATCGAGTCGATCCCGGAACGGCTGACTGAGCCGGTGAGCGTCGAGGTCCGCGGCGAGGTGTTCATTCCCAAGCTGGAGTTCGCGCGGATCAACGCCGAGCGCGAGCAGGCTGGGCTCCCGCTCTATGCGAACCCACGCAACAGCGGCGCGGGTTCACTCCGCCAGCTGGACGCGAAGATCACCGCCAGCCGGCGCCTGGCCGCCTGGTTCTACGTCCTCATCGAACGGCCGCCCGAGGGCACTGAATCCGGTGCCGCGGCGACGGTGGCGACTCAGTCTGCTGCCCTGGACCGCCTCGAGCACCTGGGTCTTCCCGTGAACCCCGAGCGCCGAGCCGACCTCGACATCGCGGGCGCCATCGACTTCATCGAGCGCTGGCGGGAGCCGCGTCATCGACTGCCCTACGAGACCGACGGCGTGGTAGTCAAGGTCGACGACTTCGTCCAGCAGCGGACGCTCGGACTGGTCGCCCGGGCCCCACGGTGGGCGATCGCCTACAAGTACCCACCCGAGCAGGTCGAAACGCTGGTCGAGGACATCGTCGTCTACGTCGGCCGAACGGGGACCCTGACGCCGGTGGCCCACCTCGTGCCGGTCAAGGTGGCTGGCTCCACGGTCGCCCGGGCAACGCTCCACAACCTCGACGAGGTCCGCCGCAAGGACATCCGGATCGGCGACCACGTCGTCCTCCAGAAGGCCGGCGACGTCATCCCCGAGGTGGTCCGGCCACTGGCCGAGAAGCGCACTGGCGCCGAGCGGGAGTTCGAGATGCCTGCCACATGCCCCGTCTGCGGCACCGGCGTGCTTCGCGACGAGGGAGCCGTTCGCCACTACTGCCCCAACCTGGCCTGCCCGGCTCGCGTCTCCCAGGAGTTCGGGCACTTTGCCGGACGGGGCGGCATGGACATCGAAGGGGCTGGCTGGATCGTGCTCAGGCAGCTGCTTGAACGCGGCATGGTGAAGTCACGCGGCGACTTCTACCGGCTCACGGTCGAGCAGCTGGAAAGCCTGGATCGCTTCGCGAAGAAAAGCGCCGAGAACCTCCACCGGGCAATCGAGCGATCGAGACGCCGGCCGCTCGGCCGAATCCTGAATGCCCTGGGCATCCCGCAGGTGGGCTGGCAGACCGCCATCGACCTGGCGAACTGGCTGGCCGAGCAGCTTCCGCCCGCCGATGGAGAGCCCATGGTCGGCCGGGATGGCTGGCTGGCCCGCGTGAGCGCGTTTCTCCGCGAAACGGCGGAGAACGATCCGGAGCGTTTCGAGCAGGTTCCCGGGATTGGCCCAACGGTGGCGGCAAGCACGGCGCGCTTCTTTTCCACAGAAGGGACGCGCGACATCCTCGACCTTCTCGTGGATGCCGGCGTTGAGCCGGAGCGGCCCGCTCCGCGGACCCTGGCGGCGGGGGAGGGCCCGCTCACCGGGCGAACCCTGGTGGTGACGGGGACTCTCAGCGGCTTCGATCGCCAGGCGGCGGAGGAGGCGATTCGGGCCGCCGGGGGCAAGGCGGGTGGCTCGGTTAGCCGCAAGACCGATTACCTCGTTGCAGGTGAGAACGCCGGTTCGAAGCTGGTGAAGGCCCAGGAGCTCGGTGTTCCCGTCCTGGACGAGGAGGGGTTTCGCGGGTTGCTGGCTGGCGAATGACGCGCCCGAGCAGCGCCCGGGCAGCGCCCGGGCCGGGCCGTCGCCGGTATCCTGACGGGCGATGGCGACTCTCTCCCGTGCGGACGTCGAGCACGTTGCCCACCTGGCGCGCCTGGGCCTGACCGATGAGGAGCTGGGCCGGCTCGAGGGGCAGTTGAACCACATCCTGGACCAGTACGAGATCCTCGCAGCCCTGCCGACCGATGAGATCGCGCCGACGGCGCAGACGATCGAGCTGGAGAACATCCTGCGCGCGGATGTCACGACACCGAGCCTCCCCGTTGACGAGGCGTTGGCGGGTGCGCCGGACCGCGCGCGGGATCTCTTCGTGGTGCCACAGATCATCGGCGGCGACTAAAAGCGGTGACCGCAGGACAAGACCCGGCGATCACCCGCCTGCGCGCGCACGAGATGGCGGCTGGGCTCAGGGAGGGCCGCTTCACTGCGCTCGCGCTGCTGGAAGCCCACCTCGAGCTGATCCGTGATGAAAATCGGGTGCTTCACGCCTGGTCGTCGGTCGACGAGGACGGGGCCCGCCAAGCGGCTGTTGCAGCGGATCGCCAGCTCTCCAAGGAGGGCGGCCGTGCGATCCAAGGCCCCGCAGCATTGCCGCCCTTGCTCGGCATTCCAGTCGCCCTCAAGGACCTCGTGGTGACCCGTGGCCAGCCTTCCACCGCGGGAAGCCGAATCCTGAAGGGGTTCCTGAGCCCATATGACGCCCACATCGCAGAGCGCCTCCGGGAGGCTGGGGCCGTCGTGGTCGGCAAGACCAACATGGACGAGTTCGCGATGGGCTCCTCGACCGAGCACTCGGCCTGGGGGCCGACGGCCAATCCCTGGGCGCTGGACCGGGTGCCCGGCGGTAGCAGCGGGGGGTCGGCCGCGGCGGTGGCGGCCTTCCATGTGCCGCTGGCAATCGGAACGGACACGGGCGGATCCATCCGCCAGCCGGCTGCGCTCACGGGGACGGTCGGGATGAAGCCGACCTACGGCCGGGTGAGCCGCTACGGGATCATCGCCTTCGCCAGCTCGCTGGATCAGGTCGGGCCCTTCGGGCGCGACGTGCGGGACGCAGCCATGCTGCTTGGCGTGGTGGCCGGTCGGGACGAGCACGACTCCACGTCAGCGCCGATGCAGGTCCCCGACTACGCTGCCGAGCTACCAGCCGATGACGACGAGGCAGCGGCGTCCGTCAAGGGGCTGCGCCTGGGCCTGCCCCGAGAGTACTTCGTGCCCGGCATGGAGCCGGGCGTCGAGGCGAGGATCCGGGAGGCGGTCGGGGCGCTGGAGGCCGCCGGGGCGGAGATCGTCGAGCTGAGCCTGCCGCACTCGGAGTACGGCCTGGCGACCTACTACATCATCGCCCCGGCGGAGGCGTCGGCCAACCTGGCCCGCTACGACGGAATCCGCTACGGCCAGTCCGTGCGCGGAGAAGACGTGTTGGGCAACTATCTGGCCACGCGCGGCAGCGGCTTCGGAGCGGAGGTCAAGCGGCGGGTCATGCTGGGGACGTACGCGCTCTCCGCGGGCTACTACGACGCGTACTATCTCAAGGCGCAGAAGGTCCGCACGCTGCTCAAGCGGGATTTCGACCTGGCCTTCAAGCAGGTCGATGCGCTGATCGCGCCGACTAGCCCCACCGTCGCCTTCCCGCTCGGCGCGCGGCTGGCCGACCCGGTCGCGATGTATCTCTCGGATGTCTGCACGCTGCCCGTCAACATGGCCGGGCTACCCGGGATCTCCGTTCCCTGCGGGTTGTCCGAGGGGCTGCCAGTGGGCTTGCAATTCATCGGGCGTGCCTGGGACGAGAGCCGGCTCTTCGGCCTCGGGCGCGCCTACGAGGCGATCACTGCCTCAGCCGAGTGGCGGTCACTCGAGCCGACGGACCTCCCCGCGCTTAGCGACCCTTCCGCTCCCGCCCCTGCCGAGCGCCTCGCCGCCGCCCGGGCCTAAGTCGAACGGGCCAGCCGGTGTCGTCCCGGCACGCCCAGCCTGGAGCCGGGTTCCACCCTTGATGACAATCGTGTCATCACCAGCGGAGGGGCCTTTGGCCACGGACGGCCCTTGGCGTCAGCCTCGGCCGTGGACCGCTTCAAGCGTGATGACAACGTTGTCATCACTACCGGAAGGCTACCGGAAAGGCCCCTGCTCCCCCGCTGAACCGAACGCCGCCGCGTGCCAGCCGGGGGCTATGTCCCCGCGAGCGTGATCAACCTCGTCGTACCGGCCGGCAGCGAGGCGGTGAAGGAGGCGGTCCCCGCGGTCGCATCCACCGCGACCGCAACCGGACGATTGCCAAGGCGCTCTGTTCCGGTCAGCGCGGCCGTCCCCGAGCCGCCCAAGGCCGCGAGGTCCACGGTGACGGTGGTCGTGCGCCTGACCTCGGACTCGTTTCGAAGGGTCAGGTTCAGGTTGCCGGCGGCCAGGTCACCAAAACGCTCGAGCCAGACCGACGGATTTGAGGAGTGAGCTCGGGTGACCGGCTCCCAGCCCGCCGCGGACAGCTCCCGCATCAGCGGCGTATATCGCGCGAAGACTGCTTGCTTGTCGGTCGCGAGCGCCAGTTCGGAGGTCGTTTCGCCCCCCGCATAGAAGCCGTAGAAGAGGTTCTGCTGGAGGCGTGCCTCGACCTCCGTAGCCGGGGTTTCGCTCGACGCGAGCAGGTAATCGAACGTGGAAACGGGCCTCTGGTAGGCCATCGACCGCTTAAGCATGGCAAAGCTGTCGCTGGTCGTGCCCTCGGAGCCGTCCGCCCGCTCGGGGAGCCCGCGCTCGATGCCGAAGTAGTCGACGAAGTTAGCCCCGAGGTAGCCGGCGACCCCGCCTTCGCCAGCGTTGAAGTTCGCTGAAAGGAACATCCCGCGGTCGTGGGTGAACTGGGCCATGCGTTCCAGCTGCTGCATCATCGAGAGGATCCCTCGCTCGGTGACGAGGCCGCTGTGGTAGCTGAAGGTGAGCGGCACCGTGGTCCGGGCCCAGTGGGGGCGGTGATAGTCATCCGCGGCGCCCCAGCGTTTCATGCCGGACGTGGAGTCGAGGTGGATCGCGTCGAGCTGGCCGCCCGCCCCGGCGGCGACGGTCAGCGCACCCTCGCTCTGATAGCGGATCGCCGTCTCCGGCCAGTCCATCTGGACCGTGCCCAGGTCGTCGTGGGTCTGAAAGAACGCCAGGAAGATGGAGTACGGCTCGTAGAGCAAACGCCCGTTGAAGTCGCGCGCGGTGGAGACCAATGCGGCCCGAGCCTCGTCACGGGACCGCGTCTCGGCCTCGGTTGTCGGCACAGCCGACGCTGCTGCCTGGAGGGCGGCCATGGTCTGCTGGTACGTGGGCGTCCTGTATCGCTCGGGCCGGCCGAGGTAATAGGCCCAATGGTGGTTGTAGGCCGAGGTGTAAATGCCACGCTCGTTGGACCAGCCGATCTGGTCCGCGCCCCAGGTGCTCGCCGTCTGCCCGCTCGACTTTCCCAGCGCTAGCGTATTGAGGCCCAGCCCGAAGTCGTCGTAGGACTCGGCCAGCTTCGCCCGCGCGGCCTGGAAGAACCAGCCTCCCTCCCGGGCGGGGTTGGTGCGCCGCTCGAAGGACGAGGGGAAGAGCTGGTAGTACTTCGCCGTGGCTGCCCGGAAGCCCCACTCCGGTTCGGAGGTGTAGAGCACGAACGAGAAGGTGGCTCGCGGCCCGAGGAGCGTGGCGGCCGGGGAGACGGCAAGGTCGAAGGTGATCGAAAGGCCCGCCGGGCCGTACTCCATCCGGGCGATCCGCGGCACCTCTAGGGGCATGGCCAGGGAGAGCGACGCGCGCCGGTTGTAGATGGAGCTGACCACGCTGAACGGGTAGCGCGACGTCTGCTGAAGGGAGCGACTGGTGATGTAGGCGTAGCGGCCGGTGCCGATCGTGCGCTCGCGCCGGGCGTAGTCACCCCACTTCCAGCCCTTTGCGTCGACGGGCAGCGTGTACGTCACCTGGAAGGCGGTGTCCGCGGGCGCCAGGCTGGTGACAGCGCCGTCAACGCGGATGTGGTCGCGCCCTGCCGTGTAGGTGGCCTCCACGCCGAGCTGCTGATCGGAAAGGCGGGCGTTCTGGCGCAGGACGTTCGCGGAGCTGCGCGTCACGGAGCCTCGTACCGGCAGCGACTGCTCGTGGAAGAGCCGCCC
>JACDFU010000012.1:9136-31142 GCA_013815585.1 Chloroflexota bacterium | reverse complement strand
GCCTCTAGGAGGAGAACAGGCCGCAGACCTCAGCCAACCGGCGGCGCCGACGCGATTTGGTTCTTCGTTGCGGACGATAGGATGCGGGATTAAGAGGGACGGCTCTGTTGCTGTTCCCCCCAGCTCGGGGGCCGTCCCTCTTCCTTAGATCCTCGAGGCGGTCTGCCTCGGGCGCATCCGGGAGATTACGGATCAACCTACCGATCCGATGCTAGGGGTACGTACTCGCCAGTCCGTACATCGCCGGTGGGCCAGCTCGGCCGGAGGCGTCGCTGGCCCATTGCCCTTCCTAGCGTGGCGCCTGCGCGATCATCTCGTCCAGCCCGTACTGGTTCTCGGGATAGATCCAGACCTCCGAGAACTTTCCCTCTCGGTGATGGAGGACGATTACCTGGCGATCCTCAATGGGTTGGCCGCCGGGGGGAGTGAATCGGACGAGCCCCAAGAGCACGGCATGTTCTCCGGAGCTCAGGATGTCGTGGATCTCGGTCGTTCCGCCAGCCTGTGTCTGGCCTTGAATGAGCTTCCTGGCCGCCTCCTGGCCCCGATGGTCGCCGGCGAGCGGGCTCCTGCCTGGGAAGTGGATTACCACGTCGTTCGTATGGAAGCTTAGAAACCGCTCGACGTCGCCGCGGTTGAGTGCGTCCGTCGACTGACGAATCGCATCCTCGATCGAAGCCATCCGTGTGCCCTCCTTTACAACGGGACGAGGTTGCCGCAGGGGCAGTATGCGCCTGCCCAGCGCGCTGCCCCGCTCTTTGCCGGGGCGGTCCGGCCTCGCTCGCCCGGGAACGGCCCGGCTCGGCTCGCTGCTCGCAGGTGCACGTTTGGAGCAGCCGGCCAGCTTGGGGCAGGGGTCGGGGCCTACGCCTCTGCGTTGACTCCCAGCCCGATCGGGCAGGCGACACCCGTGCTGTGGTCCGGGCAGTAGCCATTCGGTTTCCTCGCCAGGTACTGCTGGTGGTAACCCTCGGCGAAGAAGAACGGGCCAGCCTTGGCGATCTCCGTGCTGATCTCGCCGAAGCCTGCCTGGTTGAGCTCCCGCTGGTAGGCCTCGCGCGACGCTTCGGCGTTCCGCTTCTGGTCCTCGTCGTGCCAGTAGATGGCTGAGCGGTACTGGCTGCCGACGTCGTTGCCCTGGCGCATGCCCTGGGTGGGGTCGTGGTTCTCCCAGAAGAGGCGCAGCAGATCCTCATAGGAGACGCGCTTCGGGTCGAAGACGACCTGCACCGCCTCCGCGTGGCCGGTGCGGCCTGAGCAGGCTTCTTCGTAGGTGGGATTGGGAGTCTGGCCGCCCGAGTAGCCGACGGCGGTGACATGAACGCCGGGCGTCTCCCAGAAGAGCTTCTCGGCGCCCCAGAAGCAGCCCATCGCAAGGACGGCGACCTGGCTGCCGTCGGGATACGGGCCGAGCAGCGACTGGCCGTTCACGAAGTGTTGCGGCGGCACATCCAGCGGCTGGGTGCGGCCGGGCAGTGCCTCGGAGGGGGAGGGGAGTTGGAGCTTGGAGGGATTCGTCCAGAACATGACGTCAGTCTAATGGGGCGCCGTGACGAGGCCGTGACGGCGACCACTCCAGCCGTCCACAGTCCTCCGCGCCAGGTTCACAAGTTGCTCACATCGGCCCGTCAAGGTGAGGGCAGGTCACCGGAACGGGACGACAGACGAAAGGGACAACTGGGATGAACCTTAGGGACGGGGCGGGCCGGCACCGATTCGGCGGCGAATTGAGTCCACCGCTCGTGCCTTCCAATCCGACTCGACCCACCAGGTTGCGCCCGCCTCGGCCCATTGGCTCACCCGGTCGGCGGCTTGCTGAGCGTTCCCGGCAGGGGTGGCGCCTTCCACCACGATCTCGAACGGGCCCGACCCTCCGACGGGCGGCCGCTCCCGGCTGACGTACTCCGCGATTGCACGAACGTGCTCGGTCGTGAGTTCGGTGGAGCGGCCCTCGTCGTCGTGAGCCTGGGCGAGCAGGCCGTCATAGCGGAGGGCTCGCCGCATGGATCGCTCCCGAGGCCAGGCCGCCGCCACCCAGATCGGGATCCGGGGCTGTTGGACGGTCGCGGGTCGGAAGGCAAGCTCGTCGAAACGGTAGTGGCGCCCCTGGAAGCCGAACGGCTTTCCAATCCACAGGCCCTGGAGGATGGCCAGCGACTCGTCCAGCAGCTCCGCCCGTGTCCGCGCCTCGGTCGGCTCACCGACGGCCCCGAAGCCGGCGTCATCCAGCGCGCCCAGGCCGACAGGGAGGATCAGTCGCCCGCCCGACAGGTGATCGAGTGTCATCGTCTCGCGTGCCAGCTTCCAGGGCCGGCGCCGCGAGGGAGGCGTCACGATGGCGCCGATGCGCACGCGCTCGGTTCGCATGGCCATCGCCGCGAGCACCACCCATGGGTCGTAGATCTCCATGTCGCCGATGGCGATGGCATCCCAGAAGAAGACACCGTCCCAGCCCGCTGCCTCGGCCTCGCCAGCGAGCTGCGCGATGGTGCGCGGAGCGGAGCCGCGAACCGCGTCCGTGGGTTGTCCCGGGGCCGGGCCGCCTGTCGTGATGATGTAGCCGTAGTTCATCGTTACCTGTGGGACCAGACGTCCCCGGAGTCGGCTGGCAAACGCGCGACTCCAGTCTTCACTGACCGGCCAGGCCGCCGGCGAGGGAGCTCTGAAGCGCGCGACGCGCCACGACGTAGAACGCGACTGCGGGGACCATGTAGATGATCGAGAGCGCCGCCAGCAGGCCCCAATCGACGTTCGTGTAGTTCAGCCAGGCGCGGAAGAGCCCGATCGAGATGGGCATCTTGTCCGGATCGGAGATGAGCACCAACGGGACGAGGAACTCGCCCCAGGCGCCGATGAAGCCGATCAGCGCGCCCGCGGCGACACCCGGTCCGGCGAGCGGTAGGACGATGCGGAAGGCCGTCTGCAGCCGGTTCGCGCCATCGACCCAGGCGGCTTCCTCGATGTCGATGGGCACCGTGTCGAAGAAGCCCTTCATGATCCATAGCCCGAGCGGCACGTTGAGAGATGCGAGGACCAGGATCACGCCGTGGTAGGTATCCACAAACCCGAGGTCCTTGGAGAGTACGAACAGCGGCACGATCGTGGCAGTCGGCGGGATGACGCGTACAAGCAGGATCGAGAGCATGAACGTCCGTCGCCCGCGAAAATCGTAGCGGGACAGTGCATAGCCGCCCAGGGTTGTGACGACCACCAGGATCAGGGTCGCGCCGCCCGCGTAGATCAGGCTATTGACGATGAGCCCAAGACCGCCAGCGTCAGTGAAGGCGTTCTGGAAGTTCTCCAGCGACAGCGTCCGGGGTGCCTGCACGAAGATGTTCGCGTCGGGATCAAAGGCGGCGAGGAGGACCCAGGTGAACGGACCCAGGGCGAAGAGGGCGAGCGCGGCGAGGACTCCGTAGGCAGCGGCCGGCCCGGGCCGGAGCTTCGCCATCGGACGCGTGACGGGACTCGCAACCGCCGGCATGGCGGCCGACATTGGCTCCTGCTGGCCGCTCATCCGTGTCACGTCATGCCTGCTCGCGCATGAGCCGCACGTAGTACACGCCGAGCGTGAGAAGGATCACCAGCATCACGGTCGCGGCAGCGCTCCCGAATCCGATCTCAAAGAACTTGAAGCCCTGCAGGTAGATGTAGATGCCGATGAGTGTCGTGGCGTCGCCGGGACCGCCGCGGGTCAGGAAGTAGACGAGCCCGAAGATCCCGAACGTGGTGATCGTCGTGAGCATCAGGAACAGGAGGATCTGCGGCCGGAGGATGCCCAGGATGATCCGCCGAAATTGCTGCCAGGCGGTCGCACCGTCGACGAGCGACATCTCCAGCACCTCCCGGGAAATGCCCTCGAGGGCCGCGCTGAAGAGCACCATGGCGAACGGGATGCCGCGCCAGATGTTCACGACGATGATCGTCGCCATGGCGTGCTCCTGGAGCCACTGGACCGGTTCGGCTCCGAACGCGCCGGTCATCCGGTTGAGGAAACCCTGCTCCGTTCCGTTGGCGATGCTGGCCCACGCGAGAGCGGCGACGGCCTCCGGGACCGCGAGCGGAAGCAGGAAGATCGCCGCGAAAAGCGGCGAGAAACGGAGCCGCCAGCGCGGCCGCGTGGCCAGCAGGTAGGCGGTCAGGAAGCCCAGGATCGTCTGACCCACGATCGCCGAGAGGAGCACGAAGACGACGGTTCTGACGAGCGAGGCGGAGAAGTCCGGATCGCCGGCGAGCTGGGCGTAGTTGTCCAGGCCGATGAACTGGACGTTCGCGGCGTTGCGGCCCACCAGGGCTCGATCGGTGAAGCTCTGCACGACCGCCCAGATGCCTGGGGCAACCGTGAAGAGGCCGATCAGCGCCAGGGCCGGCGCGAGGAATGCGGCCACCGTCAGGCCTTCGCGCCAACTCTGGATCCGCCTCATCTCAAGGCTCGAATCGTTCGGGGTGGGCTCGGGCCGGGATCGGCTCAGCCCGGTTCGGTCCTAGGGCGCCTCCTTGACCATGTCCGCGCCGAGAAGCTGTGTCGCCTCTTCTGCAAGCATGTCGGCCGCCTCTTCGCCGGTCATCCGACCCGTGATGACCTCTTCGGTTGCCGCGCCGACGACCTGGATCATCTTGTCCGTGCCCTCGGGTGACTGAAACAGCCGGGCGCCCTCCAGGCTCTGTTCAGCATCGGCGAGGAACGGCTTCTCACTGTAGGGCGCGACATCGGCCAGGTCGTCCCGCGGTGAGGCGGCACCGATCTTGACGGCGTTCTTGGCCATTGCCTCACCGCTGGCGAGCCACTTCACCAGCTCGAAGGCCTCGTCGGGGTGCTCGGTCGTGGCCGAGATCATCCAGACCCAGCCAGTGGAGCCAGACACGAATGTTTCGGGCCCGTCGGCCGTCGGAAACTCCCACGTTGCGACCTTGTTGAAGATGTCGGGAATCTGTCGGGAAGGCTCGGCGCTCTCGCCCCAGTCGAAGATCCAGCACCAGGTGCCGCAGGTCGTGATGGCGAGCTCGCCCTTCACGAAGGCCTGGTACTTGGTGGGGACCCACGGTTCGGGATTGAGGAGTGCCTCCACTGGCAGCACCTCCGCCGTGGTCATCTCCTCGTAGTACTGGAGCACGCGGGTGAGGCCAGGGCTCCTCACGATCCACTTCCCGTTCTCGGGATCATAGAGTTGGTCGTCCGTGCCGAGCATCAGGTGGATGAATCCCTCACCGAAGGTGCCTCCGCCCCATGCCGAGCCGGCCGGAAAGAGAAGGCCCGGTTTGCCGATTGCCTCGGTAGCCTCGACGCTCCGATCGAGGAGATCCTGCCAGCTGGTGGGTTGCTCCGTGGAGATGCCGTTCTCGTCGAGCACGTCCTTGCGGTAGTACAGCTGCTGGATGGTGGCCTCACGCGGCACCGAATACACCTTGCCGTCGGCCTGCGTGGCCTCCTCGCGCAGCGTCTCGTAGAAGTGCCCTTCGTAGTCCGGCCACTGCTCGAGGTAGGGCGTCAGGTCGAGAAGGAATCCGCTGGGAGCCCAGTCAGCGACCGACCCGAGGCCGTTCGAGGTGATGTCGGGCGCGTTGTCCGAGCTGAAGTCGAGGGTCAGCTTGGTCTCGAACTCGGTGGCCGGACCCTCCAGGAGCTTGACCGTGATGTTCTTTCCCTGCGAGGCCATTTCCTCCTCGAATGCCGGGAGGACCTCCTTGAGGAAATCGAGCCTCGGGGCCTGGTGGTCGAGGATCGTCAGTTCGACCGCCTCCCCCGGCGCGCCCTGGGTAGCCGCCCCCCCACCAGACTCGCCGGGCGTGGCCGGACCTTCGGTGGCCGCGGCCCCGCTCGCCGCGCCACCGCCGGGCTGGGGACTACCGCTGCTTCCACCGCCGCAGGATGCGATGACCAGCGCGACCATTGCCGGTGCCAACAGACGTCGTATGGATGACCCTTCCACGGAGACACCTCCTCCACCCTTGCCGGCGGCGCCGGCTGCCCCGATGAGTGTGTCTGAGGGGCGGCGCGAGCGACAACGTGTGTCGTACAGGGTTGTCCGGGGCCGATGCCGTTGTCAACTCAGGTTGGCCCCTGGCTCTTTTTTCACCGGGCGGCGGCGGTCTACGCCCGCTGGTCGATGATGACGATCGCGTCATCGTCCCAGCGGAGGCTGCGAGGGGACGGGGTGGTCGATTGCGACAACGCGTTGGACCTCGGTGAAGGGGAGCCCGCACCGGGTCCGTCAGGGGAGCGGCGCCGGCCGGGCTCGCGAGGGAGGGGCGAGACCCGGTCAGTCCGGGGACGTCAGCGAGTCGCGGTCTCCTGCGCGCTCCGCATTGCCCCTGACGGGCCTCGCCCGAGACAGGAACAGCGGCGCATGCGCATGAGGTAGGAAGCCGTCGGCATTGGAGCGCGATGATAGGGCTGAGGTCGGCAGACTGTCTACCGGTCGGGTAATCGATAACGAGGCGTTCATGGCGCGATGACGGACTGCGGACAGGATGGGCTCTTCGCCGCCACCAGGCGATACCCAGCACTCCCGCCCAGGAGGTCCGCATGCGCCCCGTCCGTTCGTCCATCCGTCTCCTCGTCGTCTTCGCCGTGATTGTGGCCGTGCTGCCGTCGGCGGCGGCCGAGGGGGTGAGCGCGAACGGATGGCGCCACCAGGACCCCATCGTGATCGGCCATAGGGGTGCGTCGGGCTACCGTCCCGAGCACACCCTGGCGGCGTACCGGCTGGCCATTCGGCTGGGTGCGGACTACGTCGAGCCGGACCTCGTCAGCACGAGCGACGGCGTTCTGGTCGCGCGACACGAGAACGAGATCAGCGGCACGACGGACATCGCCCTGCACCCGGAGTTCGCCGCTCGCCGGACAACCAAGGTCATCGATGGCGCGGCGGTCAGCGGCTGGTTCACGGAGGACTTCACCCTTGTCGAGCTGAAGACCCTCCGTGCCAGGGAGCGCATTCCCCAGATCCGCCCTGCCAACACCGCCTACGACGGGCTGTACAGCATCCCCACGCTCCAGGAGGTCATCGATCTGGTCAAGGGGGAGTCACGGCAACGCGGCGGCCGCATCGGCATCTACCCCGAGACGAAGCACCCGACCTATTTCGACACCATCGGTCTGTCGCTCGAGAAGCCGCTCGTCGAGACGCTCCATCGCAATGGGTTTCGTGGCCCGAAGTCTTCCGTCTACATCCAGTCCTTCGAGGTCGGCAACCTCCAGGAGCTCGACGGCATGACGCGGCTGCCGCTCGTGCAGCTCCTCAGCGACACGGGCAAGCCCTACGACTTTGCCGCCAGCGGCGACTCCCGCACCTATGCTGAGCTCGCCAGACCAGCCGGGCTCGAGTTCATCGCCAGCTATGCCGACGGCGTGGGCGCAAACAAGAACCTGGTCATTCCGAGGGATGCCGCCGGCAACCTGACCACACCGACGGGGCTCGTGTCAGATGCTCACGCCCAGGCCCTCGTGGTGCACGCCTGGACGTTCCGCAGCGAGAACTTCTCCCTGCCGACCAACCTGCGTCGTGGCAGCCCCGGCGACCCGACCTACCTGGCGCAGCACGGCGATTGGCGCGCCGAATACCTGGCCTTCTTCGCCACCGGCCTGGACGGCGTCTTCAGCGACCAGCCGGACCATGCGGTGGCCGCTCGGGCGGGGACGACGCCCTGACGCAGCCAGGGTGGCGGTGCACGGTGAGGGCGTGACCCCGTAGGCTCCGACGCGATGGGACTTATCCGCCGAGGCTGCCTCGCCATCGCGCTCCAGGCTGCCTGCGCTCCTGCGGCGACCGGGCCCCGGCGGCGCGGCCTACACGTGGGGTGAATACTTCTGGAGAACCGTCGAGCGCTGACCCGGAGGACCGACTGATGCAGACGATCACGCCCTACCTGCTCTACGAGGATGTGGAGGCCGCACTCGACTTCCTGTCACGGGCCTTCGGCTTCGAGGAGGTGCTGCGTTTCACCGGAAGTGAGGGCTACGTCAACCACGCCGAGATGCGCCGTGGCGACAGCTCGATCTACCTCGGCGACCCCGGTGAGGGGTACCGCAACCCGTCGAAGCTGGGCGGCGTGACCGTCCACCTGGATGTCAGGGTCGACGATTGCGATGCCAGCTGCGAGCAGGCGCGCGCTGCCGGAGCAACGATCACCGACGAGCCTGCCGACCAGGAGTACGGCGAGCGCCGTTTCGGGGCAACTGACCCGGAGGGCCACACGTGGTGGTTCTCCCAGCCGATCCGCGAGGTGACGCCCGAGGCGTGGGGAGCGACTCCCGCGGCACGCTAGCGGCTTGCGCGCGGTAGCACAGGGCGGCGCGGTCGGCGGCGCTGGCTGCCGCCAGGCCGATCAACTTCCACGGCTGCTCGTCGTGGTACCCCTCCTATGACTCAGCACGGCCCCTGGCCGCCCTTAGCATGGCAGTCGGAGCCTCGCGCGACCCTCCCAGGGGCCATCTGCGCTGATGGCTCTCCCGGCTGGGTGCACGATTTAGGCGCAGGTGCGTGGGTGGGAGGACCACGGCGTCCGTGGAGCGGACCGTCTGACACCCTGAGGCCGCCTATCCGCGCCGCTCATCATAGGACGGGTCGCGCCGTGACTATGGTCTCCGCCGCGATGATCGTTCCGCGCGCTGCGAGAGAGCCACCGGCGACCGGCCCCCGCGAGCCCGGGGTAGGCCAGCGGCTGGTCGTCGGACGGTCAGAGCTTGGGGCGACCTATCCTGACTGCATGGCGCGCTGGCAGCCCGGCGATCAGTTCCTGCTGCGGGAGGTCCATCGTGGAAGTGTCTGGGCAGCGCGGCCCGCCGTCGTCGTGGAGGACACGGCAGAGCTGACGGCGCTCTACCTGCCACCCGGAATGCGCTGGAAACGACCCGTGGCCAGTCACTCGCTGGCACCGCTCAGGATGCCAGCACAGCAATGGCGCCTGGATGATGCCACCTTGGCCGGTGCCCGCACGCTCTATCTCACCCAGCCGGGCGTCGCCAATGCGGTCCACCTCTGGTGGGTCGCCCCCGATTGGCGCTTCGACAGTTGGTACGTGAACCTGCAGGAGGAAGTGCGGCGCACCCCGCTGGGCTTTGACTACCTGGACCAGATGCTGGACATTGTCGTGGCGCCGGATCTCTCGAGCTGGGCCCTGAAGGACGAGGACGAGCTCGTTGCTGCCTGCGAGCAAGGCCTGCTGACGGCTGAGGCTGCGTCCGCGATTCTGAGGCGGACCGTGTCATCCACCGGATCGAGGCTCGTGAGCCGCCGTTCAGCGATCCGTGGCCGGACTGGAGGCCGGACCCCGGTTGGCTCGTCCCGCGGCTACCGGATGAGTGGGATTCGGTGGGGCTCCCGTGAACCGCAGGACTGAGATCCAGGCAAGGCCGGCGATGGCTCCTCAACGCGATGCCTGAGCGCCCACGGGTTCGTCGGGGTCAGGGGCCGAGCCGCGACCAGCGGCCGATCCGCTGCCGTGAAGCTGCGAAGACCAGCTGGGACCGGGTCGCAGGCTGGTACGACGGCTGGGTAGGCGAGCGCGGCAGCACGTACCACCAGGCAGTGGCGATCCCGGCTACGCTCGAACTGCTCGACCCGCAACCGGCGGAGGAGATCCTGGACCTGGGCGCTGGCCAGGGTGTCCTGGCTCCCTACGTCGTCCAGCGGGGCGCCCGCTACACCGGTCTGGACGCCAGCCCGCGCCTGATCGCGGCTGCGCGACGGCGCCACGGGACTCGCGGTCGGTTCCTGCTGGGTGACGCCCGTGATCTGCGAGCAGTCGACGGAATCCGTCGAACGAGCTACGACGCCGCGGTCTTCCTGCTCAGCATTCAGGACATCGATCCCATTGAGCCGGTCCTGGACTCGGTCACCTGGGCGCTCCGGCCGACTGGAAGGGTGGTGATCGTGATGACCCACCCGGCGTTCCGCCAGCCGCGGCATTCCGGCTGGGGCTTCGACGAGAGCCGCAAGCTCCAGTTCCGGCGCGTCGATTCATACCTGACGCCGATGGCCGTGCCGATGAAGTCGATCGGTGGCGAACCGCCCACCCGGTCCTTCCATCGCCCCCTCAGCAGCTATGTCGATGCGCTGGCAAATGCCGGTTTCGTGGTCGACGCGATGCGCGAAATCGCCGACCTCCCTCCGGACCGGCGGCCCGGGAAGCAGAGTCGCGCCGCCTCGAGGGCCGACGCCGAGATTCCGATGTTCCTCGCGCTTCGAGCGCTTCGCCGGTAGGTTCAGGCCTGGTCGCTACCTGGGAATGTGACCTCGATGAGGGATCTCCCAGCCACCATCGCATCGAGATCTGTTCGCCAGGACTTCGGGATCGGAGCCAGCACGGAGCGCCGCTCCGACTCGGGGTTCAGGGCTCCTCTTCCTGGAAGACCACCTCACGCTTCTGGCGGATCGAAGGGAGGATGGCGATCACCAGAGCAAGTGCGGCTGCGATCAGCAGGGCCAACGAGATGGGCCGGGCCAGGAAGACGGTCGGATCCCCGCGGGAAATGATCAGCGCGCGACGGAGGTGCTCCTCCAGCAGCGGCCCGAGGACGAAGCCGAGGAGCAGTGGCGCCGGCTCGCAGCCCAGCTTCACGAGGAAATACCCGAGGATGCCGAAGAATGCGATCGCGTAGACGTCGAAGGCGTTCTGGCTGCTCCCAGGGACTTCGTGAAGTACAAGGTCAGGTCGTCGTCCAACGTAACCGTCTCCATTGGTCTGACCGTGACCCCCTTGGCGGCGATCCCGCGGCCATCCGGGACGTAGCCGCGCCGGACGTAGAGCCGTTGCGCGGGTCCATAATCAGCGTAGAGGCCGACACCCAGTCCGACGGCATCCGACCGGGTTGCTACCAGCGCCTCCGCCTCATCGAGCAGCTGCGTACCGATGCCCCACCTTCGAAGGTGCGGCAGAACGTTCAGATCCTGAATTTCGGGAATGCCCGCCTGGTGAAACGGTTCGTAGTCGGAACGCCAGCGAACCGTTACATAGCCCGCGAACGTCCCATCGAGCCGAGCTACGAGGACAGAGCGGTCACCGGCAGCCTGCTCGGCAAGGTACTGCTGGTATTGGGCGACCGGCTTCACCCAACCGATCGCCGCGAAGGCGGCACTGATGCGTGACGGATCGTCCACTCGCAGCTCGTTGACTTGGAGCACGACACCTACTTTGAGGCAAGCTCCATCGAATGCATTCCGTGGCCTTGGCCCGGGTCCGGAATGAGAACGTTCTCATCTTCCCCTCATGTGCCCTCGTGCTGAAGCCGGCCAAGTCGCTGTCAGCGGCGGATCGAGCGGCGCTCGAAGCGGAGGCGCTGGCACTTGCCGTCTTCCTGGCTGCCGATGCGCCGACGCACGAGGTGAAGTTCGAGGCTGCCCGGCCACGGGCTGACGTGGCGCCGGCTCGGTGTTCGACGGTCAGCTCGTGACGCCGGTCTCCCCGGCCGCGTCCTCTCCCTCTGCCTCGGCAGGGGCCGCCAGCGCAGTCTGGCTCAGGTGGCTGGCCTCGACGATCGTCGGCCGGTCGTCCCGCTGCTTCCAGCGAGTCTGGATCTGAACCTCGTCGGTTTCCCCGACAACCCGAAGGACGATCATGATGCTGGAGCCGCCCCGGTCCACCGACTCGACGGCCGCCTCGGTCGCAGGTAGCGGCAGGAGCACCAGGACCTCCCCGAGGTTCTGCCGCAGTTCCTTGCTGAGGTGTTCGATCACCCGATCCATGTCCCCGGCGACGAGCGCATCGCAGAGGGCCTGGGCATGCTTGCGAACAGTCTCTTCGTCCATCGGCTGGTCCTCTTCGTCGGTTCGGTGAGTCAGGCAGGCGCCTGGTCGGGCCGAACAATCGCGAAACCCTCACGTTCGGCCGCCTGGGCGAGCCGCTCGTCAAGCGTAACGAGCGGGAGGGTTGCCGGATGGTCCTCGGCCGCCACGATCGCCGCACCCAGCTGGAGCGCGTCGGCGGTGCGCAGCGGATGAACACGGAGCAGCCGAATCGCGGTCGTGCGGACGGCCGTGACCGGCTGCACCTCGCGCCACGCTCTAGTCAGGCCGTCGAGGCGCCGGAGGCCCTCGCCCATCGATGGTGCGGTCAGGCTGCCTTCGCGTTCGAGACGAGCGAGCGCCGACACGCACTCGGCCTCCGTCGTCCACCAGGCGACGACCTCGGGGTCGAACTCGTACTCCCGCATCACGGCTGCGCTCGACGATTCGGCTACCAGGAGAGGAACGACGGCCGAGCTGTCCCAGAATCTCACCGCCCGGATCGCCGTTCCTCGAGGAGCGCCTGGACCGAACTTGCGCCCGGCGCCAGCATGGGCGCGGGCGCACGCAGCAGATCGAGCGGCGGCGGTGCCTCGCCCACCCGGATGACGCCAGCCCGTTCGAGGCGGCGCAGGCGACCCGTCGGGTCGGGGAACGCCGCGACCGGCTCCAGCCGAGCGACTGGCACACCGCGGTCGAGGATGAGGATGCTCTCCCCGCTCCGGACCCGATCGATGAGCGCGCTGAGCCGATTCTTGGCCTCGGTGATCGTCGCCGTGTTCATCTGGCTAATGTAGTCATCTCGTTCTGGCTCGTAAAGCCGACCCTGCAGGTGGGGACTCGCCCTCGGGCTGGGCCCCTGAGCGCGACGTTCGCCGCCCTCGCCGATCCCACGAGGCGACAGATCCTCGCTCGCCTCGCGGCCGGTGAGGCAACGGTCACAGAGCTAGCTGCGCCCTTCGACATGAGCCTGCCCGGCATTTCGAAGCACCTCAAGGTGCTGCAGCGGGCCGGGCTCATCGAACAAGGTCGCCAGGCGCAGTGGAGGCCCTGCCGACTCCAGGCGGAGCCGCTCCGCAACGTGGCCGACTGGGTCGGCCAGTATCGCCGCCATTGGGAGGAGAGCTTCGAACGGCTGGACGCATATCTCCGCGATGTACAGGACAGGCATGAGCAAAGGAAGGGAGACGACGATGCCCGCGACCCGAATCGACCGGAGTAGCACTGAGACGACCACCATCTACTCGGAGGGCGGCGACCTCGTGTTCGAGCGCACGTTCGATGCGCCGCGCGAGCAGGTCTGGAAGGCCTTCACCGATCCCGAGCTGATCCCTCGCTGGTGGGGTCCACACGGCACCACGACTACCGTCGCCGAAATGGACGTCCGGCCGGGCGGCAAGTGGCGCTACGTCAGCAGCGCACCAGATCGTGACGACGTGGCGTTCTATGGCGAGTACTTGGAGATCACGCCGCCGGCAGGATTCAAGTGGACGTTCATGTTCGACGTCGAGGATCTCGGTCCGCAGGGCGGCCCGGAGACCTTCACGTTCGAGGACGTCGATGGGAGGACGAAGGTCACCTCCATCGGGCACATGGGGTCGGTCGAGGCGATCGAAGGCGCCCTGGCGGCCGGCATGGTTGCTGGCGCGATCGAGACCTGGGACCGCCTCGAGGCCATGCTTGCCGAAGGCTGAGCACGCGCGAGCTGCCGCGGTCGATCGCCGACACCCTTACGGCGAGACGGTCACTCTCCACGTGTCTGGCCTGACCGGTGTTGGTGGCGTCGACATTTTCACCCGCCATCGACGGATCCTCGACGAGGCGCACCTCTTCCTCGTTCCAGGCATATACGGCGTCGGCTGCTTGCGCCGGTAGTCCAGGAACTCCTTGGCGTAGTAGTCACGCGCCTCCTGGACCGTCTTCGACCCGGTCACGATCTCATGCACGAGATTGACCGCCAGGAAATTGGCCTGCTCGTCGTGGCAGCGGGCAGAGACCTCGCCGGCCGATAGTCGAGGAGCGACTCGACGGCGTCGGTGTCCGGAGCTGGAAAGTCATGTGGGTAGGACGCCTTGCTGGCAACGATCCGCTTCCACGGCCCGCGCCTATGCCAGGTTAGCTGCGTCTCCGTCGCTTCATCGGTCTCCCCATGCGCGTCAAGGACGAGCTGTGCCGCCTCTCGCGAGTCGTCGGGCCACTCTTGGATGAGGCGAGATGGCTGGGCTGACTTCATGCTGATCTCCTTCCGTCTGGTCGGCGCAAGCCCGGGTCGAATGGGCGCCGCAAGCTCCGTCCACTCGTCAGACGATGCCGGCGATCACTCGTCCAGCGACGCCGAGCCTCAGCGACCGTCGCCGCGTCCCGAACAACATCGTGTGCGAGGTTGAGGGCGAGGAAGTTCATCTCCTCCATGTCGCACCGGGCGGAGATCTCGCCCTTCGTCCGCTCCGGAACGACGCTCCCGTCCGTAGGCCGCCAGATCGTCAAATCGCCCGAGGGGGACGCGATAGTCGATGAATTGCTCGAGGAGATCCGTATGCGGCTTCGGGAAGTTGTGCGGGACCTCGTCGCGGTAGACAATCGTCCGCTTCCACGGCCCGTTGGCGTGCCAGATGAGGCGCGTTTCGGCGGCCTCGTTCGGAGGACCGTACTTCTGCATCAGCTTCCCGGCGACTTCGGCGGGTTTCTCGGGCCACGCGGCGACAATGCCGGCGATCTGGGCATCGTCGGCCGTCCCGCGCGTGCCTTTCTCGCCGGCCTCACCCGAGAGCTGCTTCTGGACCGCGTCGACGGTCGACTTGACGGCTTCGCCCATCCGATGCTGCGTCATCCTGCGCCTCCCTGGGTTCCGTCCTGAGCACGAACCCGCGTGGTGCCAGACATATCGAGCCTTGAGATCCGATCGAGCCGTCGGCGCCTGGCAAGCGGCCTTGTAGCCGGGCTGGCGATCATCGGCCGCTCATCCACCGAGCAGATCGAGGCCGGTATCGGTCGCGATCCCGAGGACCGCGTGACCGACGAGACCCCGCCAGTGGGTCTCGATCGGATACGCACCGAACGGGGCGGCCAGACCCAGGCTGCTGTTCAGATATTCGTCGTTCAGGGCCCAGAAGAGGATCCCCGTACAGCAGCCCTTGTCCGGCGCGAAGGAGCGGGACGCGGTGGCGGAGCGCCCCATAGAGTGCACCCGGGACGGCGCCCAAGCCGAAGTGGACGGCCTGCGCCGCCGACGCGCGCTGAGCGTCGTCGAGCGCCAGACCGTAGTCGGCTGCGATCCGGTCGACCAGGTTGTCAACCGCACCCTTGCCATTTGGTCGCACCGCCTCCTCCCAGCGAGTCGCGTCCTGCGCCTGCCCTTCGAGCAGCCCGGTCGTCACGAGGTCCATGAGCCAGGTGGCGGCCGCCCCCGCCACGGCGCCGCGGACCGCGTTCGTCCACGGCGTCCCTTCACCGCTTCGTCTCATGGTCCTCACACCCACGGCCGCCCGGTTTGCGAACGAGCCGTTCCAGCTCGCCCGGGAGATCCCGCTGGGGCGTGGCCGCGTCACGGCGCGGGCCTGGCCCATGCCTGCGACACGCGGCAGGCACTCGCCGACCGTACCGGCCCTTCCCGCGCCCGGCAGTAAGCCAGATGACAGCCGCGGCCGGTCTTCCGGCCGCCAGCGGTCACACGGCGCCCGCGTCCCGGGCCGCCTCGACGAACAGCCCGCCCATGACTCGCGCCGTCGTCGGGAAGGCCGTGATCGTGTCGGCCAGCACGTCGAGTGGTGTCCGGGTCTTGACGGCCAGGACGGCGAGATGGATCGCCTCGGACGCTCCCGGACCAGCGATGAAGGCGCCGACGAGCGTCCGCGATGCCCGGTCGACGACGATCGACACGTGGCCCGTCGCTTCCACGACGTAGCCCTTGGCGGTCGTCGCAAGGTCGGCCGTCTTCTCGAATGCGTCGAGGCCCTGCTCGACCGCCTCGTCGACCTGGAGGCCGACGCCCGCTGCCTCGGGATCCGTATAGACGGCCCTCGGGATCGCGCGGTAGTCGGGCCGGACGTCGTCGCCGAGGGCGATCCGAACCGCCATCTCGCCCTGGTAGTGGGCCAGGTGAGTGTGCATCTCGGGACCCGCGGGGTCGCCGATCACGAAGGTCCCGTCCGCGATCCGGAGGCACTCGTCCGGGGCAACGCGGCCGTCGACGAGCTCGACACCAACCGTCTCCAGGCCGAGGCCCGACAGGGGTGCGGTCCGGCCGATCGCCAGCAGGATCTCTTGCCCGTCGACGCTGGAGCCGTCCGAAAGCGTGACCCGGTGGACGCCGTCGGGTGCCGCACGGGCCACCAGACGTTCCGCGCGTGTACCGAGCCGGAGCTGCACGCCGTCGCGCTCGAGCGCGGCGGCCAGGGCCTCGGAGCTGCGGGGATGGTCCCGGTGGTTCAACCGGTCGGCGGAGTGAACCAGACTGACCGGAACGCCGTAGCGCGCGAACACCTGGGCCATCTCGACCCCGGTCGGCCCACCGCCGAGGATGGCGATGCTTTTCGGCAGCGTCCTCGTGGTCGTGGCCTGCCGGTTCGTCCACGGTTCGATCGCATCGAGGCCCGGGAGATCCGGGATGGTCGAGTTGGTGCCCACGGCCACGACGACGAAACGTGCGCGCAGCTCCCGATCACCGCCACCGCTGCCGCCGACGCGGACCCGGCCCGGGCCCAGGATCGTGGCCTCGCCTCGGACGACCTCCGCGCCGGCGCCCTCCAGGCTGCTCACGTGGCCGCCATCGTCCGGCCATGGCCGCTCGATCCGGTTGATCATGTAGTCGCGCCGGTCGGACGCCTGCGGCCACGGGTAGTCACCACCAAGAGCGTGGATGCCGGCCGCGTGGAGCAGGGTCTTCGAGGGCATGCAGGCCCAGAACGGGCACGACCCGCCGAAGAGCTCGCGATCGACGATCGCCACGCTGGCCCCGCGTCTCCGGGCCTCGTGCGCGGCCGCTTCGCCGGCCCCGCCGGCTCCGATGATGACGAAGTCGAACTGATCCATTGGTGCTCCCGAATTTCGGCGTAGAGGGTCATGTTGCGCCTTCCGCGGCCGCGCGACTGTGCGCGGGCTGACAGCGTCGGTTCCGCCCGGAGTGTGACGGACGGCACGTCTGCCGGGCCGACCGCGCAGGCACAATGGGTTCCGTGCCCGACAAGCTCGTGGTCCTGGACGGAAGCACGTTCTTCGTCTCGGACGGAGCCGGCGACACCGACGGGTCGGAGGCGACGGGATTCTTCTTCCAGGACGTCCGCCATCTCGCCCGCTGGTCGCTGTCGGTCGATGGCACCCCCATGCGGGTTCTGACGAGTCGGGTCATCGACTACTACTCGGCCAGGATCTTCGGCACCCGGCCGATCCCGCGCGTGGGAGCGAACCCGTCGATCTCGATCCAGCGGGATCGCATCGTCGCCGGCGGAGTCCACGAGGACCTGTGGTTGCGCAACCACTCGGAGGTGGAGCAGCAGATCACGCTCGAGCTTGAGTTCGGGTGCGACTTCGCAGACATCTTCGAGCTCAAGGATGGCGATGCGGCGTCGGGAGCCACGACCACCGTCGAGGTCGCAAAGCGCGCTGTCACGATGTGGCACGAGCGGGGCGGCTCCCGCCGGGCGACGCGCATCGAGTGGACCGCCGACGGTCGAGCGGACGTCGACCGGCTGCACTTCGAGATCACCCTCGCGCCGCGGGGCGAGTGGCACACGTGCCTGGACGTCTCGACCATCGTCGGTGGTGAGCGCCACGGCGCGCGCAGCGGCCATGGCGGGATCGGCACGCTCGAGCCGCAGTTGCCGCGCAGCCTGGCGGACTGGCTCGAGGACGCGCCCGAAGTCGAGACCGATTCCGACCTTGTCGCCCATACCTACCGGCGGAGCCTCGTGGACCTGGCGGCCCTCCGGTTCCGACCTCTTCCTGGGCTCACCTGGTCGCTCCCGGCGGCCGGGCTGCCCTGGTTCATGGCCCTGTTCGGCCGCGACAGCCTGCTGACTGCGTACATGGCGCTGCCATTCCAGCCGCACCTGGCGGCGACGACGCTGGAGGCCTTGAGCGAGCTGCAGGCCACCGAGCACGACGACTTCCGCGACGCGGAGCCGGGCAAGGTCGTCCACGAAGTCCGGCGCGGTTGGCAGGCAACCCTCGCGGAGTCGCCGCATGCGGCCTACTACGGCACCCACGACGCGACCCCGCTGTTCCTCGTCCTGCTCGACGAGTACGAGCGCTGGACGGGTGACCGGGAGCTGGTCCGCCGGCTCGAGGCGGCTGCGCGGGCGGCGCTCGCGTGGATCGAGGGGCCAGGCGACCCGGACGGCGACGGCTACCTGGAGTACGAGACCCGTTCGTCGAAGGGCCTTCGGAACCAGGGCTGGAAGGACTCCTGGAACGCGATCCTGTTCGCCGACGGCCGGCTGGCAGAGCCACCGATCGCGATGTGCGAGATCCAGGGGTATGCCTACGACGCGCGACGGCGAGTCGCAAGGCTTGCGCGGGTCTGCTGGGGCGACGACGAGCTTGCCGACCGCCTCGACCGGGATGCGGCGGACCTGCGCGAGCGGTTCGATCGCGACTTCTGGCTGGAGGAGCGCGGCCACTATGCACTGGCCCTCGACGGCGCGAAGCGCCCGGTCGATGCGCTGACCTCGAACGTGGGGCACCTCCTCTGGAGCGGCATCGTGCCCGAGGCGCGGGCAGAAGGGCTGCGCGAGCGGCTCATGGCGCCGGACATGTTCAGCGGTTGGGGAACGCGGACGATGTCGAGCCTGAACGCCGGCTACAACCCGATCGAGTACCACGACGGCACGGTCTGGCCGCACGACACCGCCATCGTCGCCGAGGGCCTGCGGCGCTATGGCTTTCGCGAGGACGCCAGCGGGCTCGCCTGGGCCCTCTTCGAAGCCGCCGGGGCGTTCGAGTACCGGCTCCCGGAGGTGTTCGCCGGCTTCGACCGCGAGACGACCGCCGTGCCGGTCGAGTACCCGACGGCCTCGCGGCCGCAGGCCTGGGCGGCCGCTGCTCCCATGCTCGCCATTCGGACCTTGCTCGGACTCGACGCGGAGGACGGAACGATCACGGAGGCGCCGTTCCTCGGACCGCACATGCGCGTCCTCCGCCGACGGCCGCGCTGACTGAACTCGCTCGCAGCGGACGTATCGGATAGTTGGCTCAAGGTGTGGCCCCGAGGCACCGCCACCCAGACAGAGGAACCCGATCGACCCATGCGCTCTCACATGACGCCAGGGGCGACGTTCCCTGACTACGAGTTGCCCGACCAGAGCGGCCGCCGGCGGCGGCTGTCGGAGATCCATGCGGGCGCGGGCCAGCGCAACGACGACTTCTGGCCGTACGGCCGCTCGATGCGCGAGGTGCTGGCCGCCCGGGAGACGTGATCGCGCCCGCCGGCAGGATCACCTCGCCTCGCCGTCCTCGGCCAATTCGGCGAGCCGCTCCGCGTCACGGATGACGACCTGATGGTGGGCGGTGTCGAGCAGGTCGCGCCGACGGAAGTCGGCGAGGGTATGGGCGAGGGTCTCGCGGGTCGTGCCGATCATCTCGGCCAGCTCCTGCTGCGTCAGGCGCGCCTGGATGAGGGTGCCGCGGACGGTCTCGACGCCGAAGCGCTGCGCAAGGTCGACGAGCTTGCGCGCAAGCCGCTGCCCGACGCGCTGGTAGGCCATCGCCTCCAGCTCCCGCTCGGCCTCCTGGAGACGGCGCGAGAGGAAGGTGATGATGTTCACGCCGATGATCGGGTACCGCTCGACGAGGCGGCGCAGCTCGTCGGGCGTGATCGTGCAGATGACGGCTGCATCGATCGTTTCGGCATACGCTTCCGGCACCCTGTCCTGTCCGAGCAGGCGCATGTCGCCGAGGATCGTGCCCTTCTCGTAGATGTCGAGCGTGAGCTGCTTCCCGTCGGGAGTGACGCGGTAGACGCGGACCGTGCCCTTCTTGAGGATATGGATCCGATCCGGCGGATCGTTCGGCGAGAGGATGACCTGACCCGGGCGACAGTGGGTCATCGTCGTCGCGTGCCCGATCGCCGCAATGTCGACGTCGGACAGCCCGCTGAACAGCTCGAGGTCCCGGAGCAGCCCCAGCTTCTCACTGAACCCGCGCCGCTGGGCGGTCGTCACGCCTCCCCCTCGAGACGGACGATCCGTCCTGGCGCGAACGGCGCCCCCGCATCCAGCCCGAGCCGCCGGAACACCGCGGACGGGAGGCCGATGTCGGCCAAGTGGACACGGCCGGCGCGGACTGGTCCGGCACCGCGGAAGAGCCCGGGCTTGGGCAGCGCCAGGGTGAGCGTCGCGGTCGCGGTGACCGCGGCCCCCGGCGCTTCTCCGGTGTCGGCGTCGAGGCCGGACGGAAGGTCGAGACTGATCACCGGGGCCGTCGCTCGTGCCATCCGGTCGACGAGCCACCGGACGCCATCGTGCGGTGGGCCCGCGGCGTGGTAACCGAGGACGGCGTCGACGACGGCGTCCGCCGAGGCGAACTCCCGATCGAGCTCGTCATCCGTCACGTCGTAGATGGCCACGCAGCAATCGATCGACATCTGGAGCAGCGTCGCGAGCTGGTGGCGCCCCGCCTCGGTGAGGCGGTTGACGGGCCGGGCCAGGACGACCCGGACCGCAGCGCCGTGGTTGGCCAGGTGTCGCGCCGCAGCGAGCCCGCCGGCACCGTTATTGCCGGGCCCGACGGCCACGACGATGCGGCGCCTGCGCAGGTCGCCGCCGAGCTCGACGCGAACGAGCTCCGCGAGATGCGAGCCTGCCTGCTCCATCATCTGCAGGACGTCGATGCCGAACTCCTCGACGGCGAGGCGATCGACCTCCGCCATCTGACCGGCGGTGACGGTCGGAACGGACGACGCGTGACTGACCGGGAAGCCACCCGTTATCTGGATCACGGCAGATGCTCCTCGAACAAGGCCGCAAGGTCCCCGGCGCTCTTGATCCCGATGTGCTGCTCGACGACCCGGCCGTCGGGCGCGAGCACGACGAGTGGCGTCGCGGGCGGTGACAGGATCTGATCGCCGAACGTCCGGGCAAGCGACCTGGACACCTCCTGCGGAGCTACGACGAAGCGCCATTCGAACCCCTCTCGGCGAGCGTACTCCGCGAGATCCGCCGGACGCTCGTTGGGATCGACATCGAGGCTGATGTAGACGACGTCCGGCGAGCCGACCTGCTCGAGAGCTGCCTGCGCCTCGAGCTGTTGGGTCCGGCAGGTCGTGCACCAGATCGCCATCGCCTCGATCGCGACGACCTTCCCCTCGAGGTCCGCGATCCGGACCTCCTCGCCGGTGACCGCGTCCTGCATGGCCGTGGTGCGCCAGAGCTCGTCTCCAGGGCCAGTGGAGCTGCCGCCGCCCGAGCCGGCCGACGAACACGCGGATCCCAGCACGGCAACTGAGAGCACTGCTGCTGCGAATCGCATGCCGGTCACGGTGCCAGCCGCGTTCGGACCCGACCGTGCGCTGGCATACACCTGCGAGTGGAGCTCGGGGTGGGCTCCGTTACGGCACGGGCGCAGAGGGGGTGGGACCGTCTCCTCGTCCGCCACGAGGGCAGGGTTCCGCTCGCCCGTCGTGCCGCGAAACAGGAGCCCTCGGTGGCGCTCAGGAAGCTTGGCATGGTCCACATCATGGGGCGCGAGGCCGTCCACCGCGTGCCGGGATGCTGGTACGTCCACAACAGCCGAATGCTTCACGACCTGGACGAGCGGACGCTCGCGGCGATGGCACGAGCATCGACGGCCCAGACATACCGGGCCGGCGATCGTCGACGTCGTCGGCTTCCAGGCGATCCGGCTCCGCGAGCTGCCAACCGAGCCGCTGCATGAGCGCGGCACCAGCCCGGCCCGAGCGTGACCGCGGTCACAGCCCGGTCCCGGGCGCGGTCCCTACCCTCGTATCGACAGCAAGCGCACGGCTCCCGTGCCGGAAGGATCAGACCCCATGAGTGACATCAAGAACGCGACGGACGAGACCTTCGAGCAACTCGTGCTGAAGAGCGAGCGCCCCGTCGTCGTCGACTTCTGGGCCGCCTGGTGCGGTCCCTGCCGGATGGTCGCCCCGGAAATCGAGAAGCTCGCGACGAAGTACGCAGGCAAGGTCGACGTCGTCAAGGTGGACGTCGACGCGAACCCGAACATCTCGCGCAGCATGAACATCATGTCGATCCCCACGATTGCCCTGTTCAAGCCAGGCGAGCAACCGAAGGGCGTCGCCGGCTTCCGCCGGCTCGAAGAGCTCG
>JACDFU010000012.1:0-9126 GCA_013815585.1 Chloroflexota bacterium | reverse complement strand
GGCCTCCACGCCGACGCCGCCTGACCGCAGATCCCGCTTCCACTTGACCTCGAGCGCCCCGGCCGATCCTCCCGGCCGGGGTGCTCCGGCGTCCGGTTTGCACCCGAGAGACGCCGCTCCCACCGGCCACCCCGACCAGAGGACGACATGCCACCGCTCCTCCCCACACCCGACGTCCTGACCGTATACGGCGCCGACTGGTGCTTTGACTGCCGCCTCGCCAAGCGGTTCCTCGATGGCGCCGAAGTCTCCTACCGCTATGTCGACCTCGAGGTCGACGAGCTCGCCCGGACGCTGCTCGAGGACGCCGGCTACCGGGCGATCCCCGTCGTCGTCACGCCCGCCGGCACGGTCCTCACCGAACCGTCCGAAGATGACCTCGCGGCCGCGGCCGGCATCGCGGCGTAGCGGGCAGATCTCCGGTCGGCGAGCGAGGATCGCCCCGAGCTCCGGCGCATCGCGGCGTTCACCGGACGTCAGGCTGGTGCCAGCCTCCCGCCCCGGTGAGGTCGTCTGCCGCGGCCGGGCCCCAGCTCCCGGGTGCGTACGGCTCCACGGCCGTAGTCCGCTCCAGGGCCGGCCCGACGATGCGCCAGCATTCCTCCACCCCGTCCTGCCTCGCAAACAGCGCCCGGTTGCCCGCGACGGCGTCGAGGACCAGGCGTTCGTACGCGTCGAGCTGATCACCACCGAACTCCTCCTCGTACGAGAACGCGAGCGGCACGGACCGCATGGACAACGTCTCGCCGGGGACCTTCGCCTGCAGCGACAGCTCCGCGCCCTCGTTGCCGCCGCCCAGTCTGAGCCGCAGATGGTTCGGATGGGGCGGCCCGCTGTCCGGCTCGGAGAAGAGCAGTCTCGGCGGCTCGTGAAACTCGACAACGGCCTCCAGGGCCGTCGTGGCGAGTCGCTTGCCGGCACGAAGGAGGAACGGCACTCCGGCCCACCGCCAGGACTCGATCTCCAGGCGAAGGGCGGCGAACGTCTCGACATCCGACCCCGGCGCGACACCGGCCTCGTCCCGGTACCCGGTGTACTGACCGCGGACGACGGCTCCCGTGTCGGCGGCCTTCGTGGCGCGGAATACCCGAACCTTCTCGTCGCGAAACGCGTCGGCATGCGTCCCGACCGGTGGATCCATCGCCAGCAGCGCCATGACCTGGAGCAGGTGGTTCTGGACGATATCGCGAAGCGCACCCACCTCCTCGTAGAAGGTTCCACGGCCTTCGACGCCGAACGACTCGGCCATCGTGACCTGCACGCTGGAGACATAGCGACGGTTCCACACCGGCTCGAGCAGCGTGTTGGCGAAGCGGAGGACAAGCAGGTTCTGAATGCTCTCCTTGCCCAGGTAGTGGTCGATCCGGAAGATGTCCCGCTCGTCGAACGCCCGGTGGAGGCAGCCATTCAGGGCCCGAGCCGAGGCCAGATCGCGCCCGAACGGCTTTTCGACGACGACACGGCTGCCCCGGTGGAGATCAGCGCTCATCAACCCGCTGACGACGTCATCGAACATGCTCGGTGGGATCGCCAGATAGAACAGGGGCCGGCGCAGCGGTCCGAGCCGCTCTCGAAGGCGATCGAATGCCCGCGGATCCTGGTAGTCGCCCGGCACGTAGGTGACGCTCCGGCTGAACCGCTCGAAGGCCGCCTCGTCGACCGGCTCCGGTTGCGCGCCGACCGCCTCACGAGCATATCGGCGGAGGCGGTCGTCGTCCCATCCGGATCGCGCGACGCCGATGATCGGGACGTCCAGCCGCTTCCGCCCGGACAGGCGGAAGAGAGCCGGGAACAGCTTCTTGCGGGCAAGGTCGCCGGTCGCCCCGAACAGCACGACGGCGTCGGCCTGGTCGTTCGCGGTCGTCATGTCCGGGCCTCCATCCAGGTGTGTCCTCCGGGCTGGCGCGCGCTACGGTGACCCATCTGGTGAGTCGACCGCGGAGGAGGGGTTCACGACATCATGTCGAGCTCGAGTCGCGCTGATGCCACCGGCCAGCAGTCGAACGGCGTCGTGCGGGCCACCGTAGCAGGAGGCGAGACGGCGAGGTCCACGCCGGAGGCCGGCGGACCGCGACACGTCCCCTACCGGCGACCGAGGCTTCCGGAGTCCGAGGCGCGCGAGCGAGCGCGAAGGTTTCGCGCCGAGATGGAGGCGCGCCGGAGCGTCCGGATGTTCTCGCCGGACCCGGTGCCCCGCGAGCTCATCGAGGACGCGATCATGACGGCCGCGGCCGCTCCGTCGGGAGCCCACCAGCAACCGTGGACGTTCGTCGCCGTCAGCGACCCGGCCGTCAAGCACCGGATCCGGGTCGCTGCGGAGGCCGAGGAGCGCCGGAGCTACGAGGGTGGCCGAATGCCGGCCGAGTGGCGTGCGGCGCTGGCCTCGCTCGGAACGGACTGGCACAAGCCGTTCCTCGACATCGCCCCGTGGGTGGTCGTCCTGTTCGAGCAGGTTCACGGCTGGTTCCCCGACGGGGCCGTGCGCAAGCACTACTACGCGCGGGAGAGTGTCGGGATCGCCTGCGGCGTGTTCATCACGGCGATCCACCGGATGGGCCTCGCGACCCTCACCCATACGCCCGCGCCGATGCGGTTCCTCCGGGAGATCCTCGAGCGGCCGGCGAACGAGCGGCCGTTCGTCGTGCTCCCGGTGGGCTACCCGGCCGACGACTGCACGGTGCCCGACCTGACCCGGAAGTCGGTCGAAGACGTCGCCGTGTTCGTGGAGCCGTGACTGGCGCGACACGACCGACACGTCGGTGGCCTCGCCCGTCACACCCGGGCGGGCAGGTCCAGCAGGTCAAGGCCGGTCGCCGGGTCCTTTGTCCGGCGGACGGCGACCGGCTCCGTGCGGGAGCCAGACCTCGAGCGTGGGGTGGACGATCGCTTCGCGAAGGTGGCCCCCGATGACCGTCAGGTCGGAACGGCCGAGGGCGACGTGGAGGTGGAGGAACGGCTCCTCCTCCCGGAGAGCGGCGTTGCCCTGGAAGCTCACCACCTCGAGCTGCTCGTCACCCAGCGCAGCGCCCCCGCAGCAGACAGATTGGCGAAGCCGACGTCCTCGTGGCGCAGGAGCTCCACGAGCCGCTCCACGACGCGCTCGCCGGTCTCGAGGCGAACCATCAGGCGATCGCCGAACCGCTGCACCCGCATCACATCATCTCCCGATTGCGGCCCGGCGCTTAGAGGGCAGCGGCGACCCCTGGGGCGACGGACCGCCTACTCGTCGCCGCCCGTGACTTCCTCCACGATCAAGCCCAAGATTGGCTGGTCGGCGTCGGCGGTTCCAAGCTGCATCCGCCTTCGGCCATCTCGGACGTCTCCCGTCTCGACTGTCGGCGGCCGTCTCGTCTGCGCCGGACCTGCGCATTGCCATTACATGACCGGCGATGAAGCAATGATCGTCTGTAGCCGATGACACATGATGCCCGCTGACGACCCCGCGGAGCCCGAGCTGGCGTAGGCTCCGGTTCGATGCCGTTCGACCCTGTGGCCGCCCTGACGGCCGGTGCCGTTGCTGGCCTGCTGATGACGCTGATGCGCGCCTCGTTGGGCCTGGCTGGACTTCGACTGCGTCTGCACGTCCTGCGCCTGTGGGGACATCTCCTCGGGCTGCGCGGGATTCCGGCCAGGATCGCCGGCCTGGTCATCCACGTCGTGGGGAGCGCTGCGATCGGGCTGGCGTACGCGGCCGCGTTTGCCGCCCTCGGCATCGCCGACAACGTTCCCGTCTGGGGTCTCATCGGTGGAGCGGCCCATTGGGCGATCGCCGGTGTCTTCATGGCCGTCGTTCCGGCCTTCGATCCAGACCTGCCGCTCGGCGAGCGACCGGGTGCCTTCGTGGTGAACCATGGTGCCCGTGACGTCGTCGTATTCACGATCGGCCACCTCATGTACGGGTTGGCCTTTACCTTCCTCTACCTGCTGCTCGCGAGCAGCTGAGCAGCTCGCTGGCGCGAGTGGGAAGGGGCGATCAAGCGCCAGTCTCCACCACACCGTCACGTGCCGGACGCTGTCGCCACGGCAGCCGGCCCTCCACCTCGATCTCGAGGCTGAAGCTGAGAAGGGTCCTGATCAGGACGATGAGTCCGAGGACGCCGACGGTCTCGATGGTTGGTGCGACCGCGACGGTACGGATGATGTCAGCCGCGACCAACAGCTCGAGCCCGAGCAGGATCGAGCGTCCCAGGCCTCCACGGTAGCGGCGGTAGATGCCGAGCAGATCGTCGTTTCTGGCGACCGACGCGACGGCGGTGAAGGTGACCACGATGGCACCGATCACCATCACAGCCACGCCGGCGACGTCCATGAGCCGGCCGACCGCCTCAATCAGCGAGTCGATGTCCATGCCTGCACCGGATCCTCTCGCGAACGACCGATGACTGCGGACGGCGGCGCCGGCCGTGCCCTCGAGCTGCGCAGGGGGATCGCCATCTGTCAGACGGTCCGCTGTCCAGCGGCGGCGATGAGGGCATCGGCGGTCCGCGCGGCCACCGCCTGAATGGTCAGGCTCGGGTTCGAGGCGCTCGAGGTGGGAAAGACGCTGCCGTCACAGATGTACAGGTTGGGAACCTCCCAGCTGCGGCAATCGCGATCGACGACTGATCGATCCGGGTCGTCGCCCATGCGGCAGGCGCCCATCAGGTGCGCGGTGTCATCGACCGTGAACGTCTCCTCAGCTCCGGCGGCCTCGAGGATCTGGCGCTGCTTGTCGATCCCGGCCGCGAAGAGACGCTGGTCGTTGTCGTGCCACGAGAAGGTCACGACCGGGATCGGCAGCCCGTACTGGTCCCGATCGTTGCGATCCAGCGTCACTCCGTTCGCCTCCTGCGGCAGCGTCTCGCCGACCAGTCCCAGACCCGCGTAGTGGTTGTAGTCCTGCATGACTTCGCGCAGCTCCCGCCCCCACAGACCAAGCGAGCTCGCCAGCAGCTGCGCGAACTGGATCGGCAGCGGACCGACCGTCTCGATGCTGTAGCCACGGACGTAGTCGTTCGACGGATTGCTCTCGTAGAAGTCCTGGCTGATCGTGCTCGCCGGCGGCGCTTTGTACTGCCGCACGGGCTCCGGGAACCGCCCGAAGACCATGTGCGACGAGTGAACCATCAGGTTCCTGCCGACGAGCCCGCTCCCATTCGCCAGCCCGTCGGGATGGCCCGGTCCGGCGGACATCAGGAGCAGCCGCGGCGTCTCGATCGAGTAGGCCGAGACAATGACGACGGACGCCTCCTGCTCCTCTTCGCGCCACCCGCCACGCCCATCCGGCCGGAAGTAGCTGACGCTCCGTGCCCGGCCGCGCGCGTCGAGGTTGACTCGGAACGCCATCGAGTTCGGGCGCACGTCCGCTCCTGCCGCGACCGCCTTCCGGACGTAGGTGACGAGCGTGCTCGACTTCGCTTCCGTCGAGCAGCCGAAGATGCACCAGCCCCGGTAGACGCACGGCGGGCGCTTGCCCATGGGCGCCGAGAGCGTGGCGATCGGGCCGGGCCGCCACCGGATGCCGAGCCGCTCGCATCCCTCCGCCATGATCTCCCCCACCCCGTTGAGCCGGTGCGGCCGGTAGGGATGGGCGCCGCGACGAGGCGGATCCCACGGCCAGTCGAGCGGCCCGGCGATCCCGAGCTCCCGCTCGACGTCCTCGTAGTACGGCGCCAGGTCCTCGTAGCGCAGCGGCCAGTCCGCCGCCAGACCGTGCCGGGATCGCACCTCGAAATCGGACCGGTGCATCCGGAGCGCGTACATCGCGTAGTGGACGGTGCTTCCGCCGACGCCCTTGCCGGTCACGTTGCCGGCCAGCCGGATCGGATCGTCGCCCGCGGTGATGCGCCGGTCACGCCAGTAGAGCTTGTGCATACGAAGTCGCGCTGGCTGTCCCAGAAGGGGCCCGCCTCGAGGCCGACGACGGACCACCCGGCTTCGGCGAGCTCCTTGACCAGGACTCCGCCGGCGGCTCCCACGCCGACGACGACGGCATCGACCGGTGCGTGCCGCTTGGTGCTCGGTGCCGGCATCAATGCGTCGCCCGCGGCATGGCCCGCCTGGATCGCGGCGAGGACGCCATCCTGCTCCTCCGGCTGGAGGTGCTCGAAGGCTTCCCCGTACTGGGCGCGACTCGCCTGCTCGACGCCGGCGAGACCTGTCCGCCACAGCTCCTCGTGCCAGGGAACGTCCGGCTTGCGGAAGCCGTCGGTCTCGTCGCGGTGCAGCATCTCGTCGATCAGGCCGACGACGCGGATGCGGTCGGCGAGCGGACGGTCCGGCTGCGGCAGGATGCGCGCCGCGAGCGCCTCGACGAGATCCCATTCCTCCTCGGGGAAGAAACGGCGCACGTCGCCCGCGTCCACGCGGTCCCGGACGACCCGCCGGGTCCGATCGTCCCAGTGGCCTCCCGGGGCACGTCGAATCCCTCGTACGGCCCCCTCATCGGTCGTGCTGCCGCCCCGTACGCGCGATGAGGCCGAGCCCGACGATCTGGAGCGGCGCCGGCACCGGCGGTCCGCTGAGCCAATTGAAGAGCGCAACCTTGCGGTCCCAGCCTCCGTACCGCCGGTGGACGCCATAGGCATAGAGAGCGATCCCGGTCGCGCCGAGCGAGCCGAGACTCGTCGGCAGCAGGCGGTAGGCGCGCCGTCCGATCCTCCCCGGGGCGATCGCCGCGGCGAGCGCTGCGCCACCCACGAGGGGCAACCAGAACAGGGGCACGAACTGCGCCCGGTTCTGGAACGAGCCCCGCCAGTGCAGGTAGGCGATCTCGCCCCACAGTGGTGGAATGCTCACCGCGACGTAGAGAGGGAGCAGCCGTTCCAGCGGAAGAACGTTCGTGAGGGGCTCGAGCACCCGTCGAGGAAGCCCGCCCAGCAGACCCAGCCCAGCAAATCCCAGGTACTGCAGCGGGGCGAAGATCGGCGGCCCGAACCAGGCATGAAACACGTACATCCGCGGTCCGTGACCCACCCGGGCGGTGATCCCGCGGTGATGCCTCGCCACGCCGACCAGCGCGACGCCTCCTTGCAGCGCGGCCGCCACCGCGGCGGCCCATCCGATCGACCGTCGCTCCGATCGGCTTGCGGCGAGCGACGTGACCGCGGCGACGGGCGCCACCACGATCGGGATCCACATCAGGCGGTCGCGGAAGCCGCCGCGATAGTGCTCGGAGAGGTTGTCGATCCACAGGAGCGCCGTGAAGACGCCGACAAGCCCCAGCAGTCGCTGCCGGACGGGACGGTCCGGACCCGGCCGGCGGAGTCCTTGGCGGAGCCTCATGCCGCGACCCGCCACCGCTCCGCGTCCGCCCGCTTGAGCTCGAGGCCCAGGCCCGGCCGCCCCGGATCGGGTTGCAGCTCCCCCGCAACGAGCTCCGGCACGCCATCGAACAGCATCGCCTCGATGCGAACGTGGTCGTGGAAGTACTCGACGTGCTCGATGGCCGGGACGGCGCAGCCGACCTGGGCGTGAAGGCTCGGCGCGGTGTGGCCGGACAGCGGGACACCGAAGGCGTGAGCGATCGACGCCGCCTCGAGGAAGCCGGTGATACCCAGGCAGCGTGTCGCGTCGGCCTGCAGGATGTCGACGGCTTCCGCTGCGAGCATGCTCCGGAAGTACCACGGGTCGTAGCCGTACTCGCCGGCCGCGACGGCCATGGGCACGTGGTTGCGCACGAATGCCAGGGCGGACAGCTCGTCCGACGAGACCGGCTCCTCGAAATACGAGACGGCTGACTCGTCCAGGCCCCGGGCCACGTCGATCGCCTGGCGAGCGCTGTAGCCGCCGTTCGCATCGACGAACAGCTCGGCGTCCGGACCGATCGCCCGGCGCACGGCCGCGACCCGGCGGAGGTCCTCGCTCGGACGCCGGCCGTCGTCCAGGCCGATCTTCATCTTGACGCGCGGAATACCGGCATCCACCCAGCCCGTCATCTGGTCGACCAGCTCGGATTCGTCGTACGTGGTGAACCCGCCACTGCCGTACACCGGCACCCGATCGCGGCGCTCCCCGATCAGGCGATAGAGCGGGATCTCGTGAGCACGGGCCCGGAGATCCCAGAGGGCGATGTCGACCGCGGAGATCGCGCTGGCCGCGATGCCCTGCCGTCCGACGTTGCGGACGCACCCGACCATCGCGTCCCACACGGACTGCACGCGCTCCACGTCCGCACCCACGACCACGTCCCGGAGACGCTCGTCGATGACGCCGGCCGCGGCGCGGGCGCCGTACGTGAATCCCCGGCCGGTGTGCCCGCCTTGGTCACGCGCCTCGACGACGACGATCGTGGTCGAGGTCCATCCCAGCGTCCCGTCCGCCTCGGGCCGGTCGGTCGGGATGCAGTAGGCGCTCGCGCGGAGGTCGGCGATCTGCACGCCGCGGTCAGATCAGCTCGCGGACCTTGGTCCGCAACGCGTTGGCGATGATGGCCTCGCGGTCCGGCTGCCCGCGGAGGACCGACTCGGCAAACTTCAGCGCCTGGTCGGGCTCGATCATCGGCGGCAAGGGCGGCTCGAGCGGTCGACGGCAGCTTCGACGACCACCGGGCCGTCGAGGCGAAGCGCCTCGTCCAGCACGTCACCGATCAGGTCGGGGTCCTCGACGTGAAAGCCGGTCCCGCCACAGGCCTCCGCGACCTTCGCGAAGTCGATCGGCTGAAGATCGACGGCGAACTCCGGCTTGCCGAGAAAGACCATCTGCTCCCATTTGATCTGCGCCAGGTAGTTGTTCTTGACGACCACGACCTTGATCGGAAGGCGGTACTTCACGGCCGTGGCGAACTCGGCCATGAGCATCGAGAAGCCGCCGTCGCCGGCGAAGGCGACGACCTGCCGGTCCGGGTGCGCGATCTGGGCGCCGATGGCGTAGGGCAGCGCACAGGCCATCGTCGCCAGGTTTCCGGAAACCGAGTACATCTGCCCTCGGCGGGCCTTGATGTGGCGAGCCCACCACGTCGTGATGGTTCCCGAGTCGGTCGTCACGATCGCGTCGTCACGGAGGCGCTTGCCGAGCCGAGGAGGCCCAGGCCGCCCGTCGTGTACGGGCTGTCGTCGGGCACCGCCGCCTTGCCGAGCAGCGCCTTGACGATCGGCGCGCCGAGTCGCTCGGCCACGGCTTCGAGCTCGTCCGTCGCGTGGAGGGCGC
>JACDFU010000011.1:8575-31152 GCA_013815585.1 Chloroflexota bacterium | reverse complement strand
AGTTGCCGCGTTCGCTGGCGCCACCACCAGCAGGTCGATCTCCTGGCGTCGGAGCCGCTCGCGGGCCGCCGTTGCGTCGCCTGTGATCTCGACGACCTTGACGGCCGGTCCCGCCAGGTCCTGGTAGTACTGCGCATCCTGGCTCAGTCCCGCGTCCGCCGGCACGACCAGCACGGTTTCGAGGGGCCGGCGGACGCCGCTGTAACCGATGCCGAAGATGGCCATGATCAGGAAGGGCCCGAGCACCAGGCTGAAGAAGGCGCCCGGCCGGCGAGTGATCTCGACCAGCTCCTTGCCGACGAATGAGCCGAGGCGGGTGAGGCTCTTAAGCAGCCCCATCCGGATCCTCCTGGCCGCTCTGGTGCCGATGGCGCGACACGAGCTCCGCGAAAACCTCGTCGAACGTGGGCCGATATTCGCGGCTCGACGCCACGTCTCCGCCCGCCTGGGTGATCGCGTCCAGGACGAGCGGCGTCGCCTCCCCAGCGTTCTCCGCCACGATCAGCAGATCGCGCGGTCCGCGCTGCCGAACGTCCGTTACGCCAGCCAACCGCCCCAGTGCGGCCCCGTCGAAGGTGCCCGTCGTCTCCACCTCGATCACCTCGCCGCCGAGTGCCCGTCGGCGCAGCTCCTCCGGGGTGGCCAGGGCAATCAGCTGACCGGTCGCGAGAAGCGCCACGGCGTCGCAGTACTCGGCCTCGCCCACGGACTGCGTCGTAACGAGCAGCGTCCGGCCCTCGTCCCGCAGGCGCCGCAGCTCGGCCCAGACCGACTGCCGCAGCAAGGGATCGATGCCGGCCGTGGGCTCGTCGAGGAAGAGCAGGTCGGGGTCGTGGACGAGCGCGCAGGCCAGCTCGAGCCGTCGCTGCATACCTCCGGAAAGCTCTGAGGCGCGGCGTTTTCGGGCGTCCCACAGGTCCACGAGCTTGAGGATCTCCGTGATCCTTCTCCTACGGCGTCGGTAGAGCATCCCGAACAGGGAACCCATGAAATCGACGTTCTCTTCCGCCGTCAGATCGGGATACAACACGAAGCTCTGGGGCATGTAGCCGATCCGCTCGCGGGTCCTCCGGCGGAACCGCCGAGGTTCCTCACCGAGAACCCGAACCCGACCTTGTGTCGGCTCGACGGCTCCGGTCAGGAGGCGGATCGTGGTCGTTTTGCCGGAGCCGCTCGGCCCAATCAGGCCCAGGATCGTTCCGCGCCGTACGGTAAAGCTGAGGTCATCGACCGCGGTCAATTCTCCGAACTTGCGCGTGACGCCTTCCATAACCACGGCATCATCGACGGCCGGCACTGGCTGGCCCGTGGGTGTCGGCCGCTCCTTTGTCGCCGTCGTAGCCGGAGCTACCAAGGGCTTGTGGTCTGTCGTCGCCGCCGGCTCCGCGTCCAGAGGAGAGGCGCCGTCAGGCGGTCCCGGGGCAGGCTGAACCGGCGGGGAGGATTGGGACATCAGCCGCGAAGGCTGAAAGCCCGCCGCTTGCAGGAACCGCGGTGCGTTACGGCATCACGATGCAGATTCGTGACGGCCCGGCCTCAGCGCCAGTCGGCGGCGGTCATCCGGCGGTGTCCGATGAAGGAACGGTAGTACTGGCCGGGTCCGCTCGGATCCAGGAGCGCGTACTCACCGGGAGTCCGCTTTGAGTCGTAGGAGGCATTCGGATAGTTGACGTGGTTGTTCGGCGAGCTCCAGAAGATCTGGCTCATGCTGAGATTGCTCTTGAAGAGCCGATCGACGATGTAGCCGGTGCTGGTGATCCCCTCGGCGAACACCGCTTTGGCGCCGGTGCGCAGGAACCCCGCCCCGAAGTTGTCGACGCGCTCCTTGGCCACGGTGAGGGTGGGATTGGCCGCGCCCCATTCCGAGTTGCCGGACGCATAACACAGGCGGTTGAGGATGACCACCGCATTCGGGGCCAGGTTGAGCTCGTTGGCCAGGTAATACTCGCCCCAGTACTTGGTGTTGTAGTGCCCGTCGCCGGCGGTCGCGTTCAAACCCATGCCGTTCTTCGTGTAGGGCTGATAGGGAGCGTACGGGCTCGGCCAGCCATTTCCGTGGCCCAGGTACACGAGGAGGTTTGCGCCCTGGGCGACGTCCTTCACTCGGGACCAGGTGGCATTGGGACTGTAGACCTTGTACACCGACGCGCCATATCCGCGCGCACGGTTGGCGATCCAGTCAGCGTTCTGGATGAAGTCAGCGGTCCGCGATCCGGTCGGGCCGACGACGATGACGACCTTCTTCGCGTTGGCGAGCACGGGCTCCACCTGGGCAAGGAAGCCACAGGCGAGCAGCACTGCAAGGAGGGCTCGCAGGACGCGAGCGAAGCTGTGGGGGCCAGACGCCCGCTGGGCGCCGCTTGGTCGAACTGGCAACAACGTGCCTCCTCTCTGCCGGACGCCGGGCACGCGGCGACGATGGGATGCTGCCGCTCCGACAGTAGGAGGAGCACCGGCCGTAGGGCACAGCCCGGGTGCCTGGGCGGCGCCAGGGAGGCGCCAATAGGTCGCAACCAGTCCGGTGCGACGGGCGGGGTGCTCTCGGCACCCAACGCAATGTCGACAGGATGTCTGCCGGGGAAGCGGCGTCTTCTGTTGTCGAGCCTGTCTGCGTAGGGTGGCGTGACTGGCGCCAGTGTCTCACCCGGGCCTAGATCCGACAGGGCTCGACAGTCCGGGTTGGTGGTGGCTCCGATGGGTCATGGCAGGCCCGGAAGGAGTCGCGAGCCCTGCCCTGTCAGATTCGCGCAACGCGAAGGGCTGAACGAGTGCCGCGGCCGTCGGCCCGGCCCTCGAATATGCGTTGGTGCTGGGATGCTCTGGCGAGAGGGAGAGGCACGTGGGCACGAGGCGCAAGCGGTCCGAGCTCGTTGAGCCGGAGATGAGCGGGGGCTCCGTCGCGGCCGCGCGCTCGGCCGGCCTTCGATACGTAAGCGACACCCAGCCCGGCATCAGCCGGAAGCGCAGCGGGAAGAGCTTCAGCTATCGCCGGCCGGACGGAAGGCTCGTTCGCGATCGGGAGACGCTCGCCTGGATCCGCTCCATCGCCATCCCACCGGCCTGGGTCGACGTCTGGATCTCACCGGTTCGCAACGGGCATGTGCTTGCCACGGGGCGCGACGCTCGCGGACGAAAGCAGCATCGCTACCACCCGCGCTGGCACGAGGTTCGGGACGACTCCAAGTACAGCCGCACGATCGCCCTTGCCGACGCGCTCCCGAAGATCCGGGCCCGCACGAAGGAGGGACCTTCGCAAGCATGGTCTTCCCCGCCAGAAGGTGATCGCGGCCGTGATCCAGCTTCTCGAGAAGACGACGATTCGAGTGGGCAACGAGGAATACGCGCAGACAAATCGTTCCTACGGCCTGACCACGATGCGCGACAAGCACGTCGTTGTGGAGGGTTCATCGCTGCGCTTCGAGTTCCGCGGCAAGAGCGGCAAGTACTACTCAGTTTCGTTGCGCGACCGCCGCCTCGCCAGGATCGTCAGAGAGTGCCAGAAACTGCCCGGGGGACGCCTTTTTCAATACGTCGACGACGAAGGTGTCCGCCGTTCGATCGACTCCGACGACGTCAACGACTACCTCCGGGAAGCGTCCGGCAGGGATTTCACGGCCAAGGATTTCCGGACATGGGCAGGGACGGTCCTCGCCTACGAGGCCCTCGGAGCCGTTGAGGCGGTCGACTCCGAAGCGGCCGCCAAGCGCCAGGTTGTTGAGGCCGTCGAGGCGGTAGCAACACGCCTCGGCAACACGCCGGCCGTTTCGCGCAAGTCGTACATCCACCCGGGGGTGATCGAGTCGCACCTGGACGGCACGCTTCTCGAGACGCTGCGCGATCGGACGGAGACCGAGCTGGAGGAGGAGGGTGGCGGCCTCGATCCCCGCGAACGAGGGGTCATGGTGCTGCTCCAGGATCGTCTCGGGCTGGCCACCAAGGAGGCCGGCAAGCCGGCCGGGAAGGCAAGGCATAAAGACAGGCCCACCGGCTGAGCAAGCGCAACAGACCTGCGAGACAGCTCAATCGCGTCCCCGCAGGATGCGGAAGCCCGCTCGGGTAGCATCGTCCCGCTCCCATGGCCATCCTTGCCTCGTTCTTCGCCTTCATCGGGCGATTTCTCGGCCGCGTCCTCACTGGCCCTGGGCTGGGCGACGGTCCTGCTCTTTGGACGCGTTCCCCAATCAAAGCAGCTGCTGCTCACCGGCATCGCCTTCGGATCCCTCGGCTGGGTCATCGTCGCCCTGGGCGTCCTGCTGCCTGACGTGGGTACCTTTCTCCTTGCTGCGGTGCCCGTCCCCGGCTTCATCCAGCCGAACTGGATTCGATTCGCCATGCTGCTGGCCGCCATCATCCTGCCATCCTCATCGGTATCGGCGGGCTCTTCATGCTCGATGCGGCCGACCGACCGGCAGGCGGGGCGCTCGTGAAGCAGGTCCTGCGAGGCTATCCCTACGCAGCCGTCCTCGCCTTCAGGCTGCTCTTCATGGCAGTGATCGCACCGCTCCGCAAAGTGCGCAGCATCGCCAAGCGCTGGGCCGACGCGCACATCGGGGTCGTCATCAAGCCGGGCGGCTACGAGCGGGTGGCGGCCGACCTCGAGCACGCACTCGACCAAGCCGGCCTGGGCATCAGCCGGCGCCGTGCTCCGCGCGTCCTTGAGGCCCCGGCAAAGCTGCTCGGCGCGGTTGCGGGACCCGGGGTCGAGCGCCTTGTCCCGGACCACCTCCTTGCCCTCGAACAGCTGCCGGATCGTCCTCCGCCGGACGCCACTTTCATCGCCGCGGCGGCGCTCGACGCGGGCCGCGCTGACCTGCCCACCAGATCACCCGACGAAACTCATCCGCTCCGCCGTTCGTCTGAGCATTCTGAGCATGACCCTGGGCCCTGACTTCCCTGCGCCAAACGACCTAGAGCGCCGTTCGTCCCGATGGGGGACGATGTCAGCGTGAGCTATCGGCCCCTGGGAGCGCGCCCCCGCACGACCGATCGGGTAGCGCGGATCAATCCGACGCTGCGACGTGCCGCCTTGATGCGGGCGGCCGCGGCCGGTCGGAACGGGAAGCAGTCGAGCAGCCGGATGCCGCTGGTGTTCGCGATCCTCGGCCTCGCCATCGTCACGGTCCTGACGACTGCAGGCGCCGTGGTGGGCGGCGCCACGGTCACCACCATCAGCCTCCTGGAGTCAGACCTGCCAGATCCGACGCAGCTGGAGCGCCTGAACTTTCCCGAGCCGACCGTCATTTACGACCGTACCGGAACCACCGAGCTGGCCCGCTTCCAGGAGCAGCGCCGCAAGGTCGTGGGTTTCGGGGATATCCCGCCCCTGCTGATCGACGCCACCACGGCCGCCGAGGATCGGACGTTCTGGCAGAACGAAGGCTTCGATCCAGCCGCGATCGGCGATGCCGTCCTGGAGAACATCTCGGGCGAAAGCAACCGCGGGGCCTCGACCATCACTCAGCAGCTCGTGCGCGCCCGGCTACTGCCGCAGGAGTACCTGGAGCCCGGCGCGGATCCCTATGTTCGCAAGGCGAAGGAGCTGCTCCAGGCATCTCGTGTCACCCAGGCCTTCCCGGGCGAGTCCGGCAAGCGGCGGATCATCACGGCCTACCTGAATGAGATCTACTACGGCCACAAGGCCTACGGCGTGGCCGCCGCCGCCGAGGTTTACTTCGGCGCCAGCCTCGACGAGCTCAGCCCTTCCCAGGCCGCGCTGCTGGCGGCTCTGCCGAAGTCGCCCAGCACGCTCGATCCGTACCGCTACGCGGAGGAGGACGAGGTCGGACGCCTGGTCGTTCCGCAGAACTCCCCGCCGATCGTCCGGCGAGACTACGTCCTCCGCGGCATGACCGACGGTCGCTGGGTCGATCTCGACAAGAAGGAGCTCGCCGAGGCGCTCCGCGAGCCCATGATCCTGGTGGGTGAGAAGCCACTCATCTTCATGGCCCCTCACTTCGTCTGGCAGGTCAAGCAGGAGCTCGACGCGCTCGTCTCCGATCGCGACTCGGTCGAAACCGGCGGTTACCGGGTGATCACCTCGCTCGACATGAAGACGCAGCAGCTCGCCGAGCGGTACATCACTGCCGGTGCGATTCTTCCCAACACACCCGCTGAGCACATGGAAGCCCAGATCGCGCGGAGGGGCCTGGACGAAGACGCCGCGTGGATCAGGAACCTTCGAGGACGAGACCTTCACAACGGGGCGATGACCGCAGTCGATTACCGCACGGGTGAAGTGCTCGCCTACGTGGGCAGCGCCGGCTACTACCGGAGCGACCTCGAAAGTGAGAAGTTCGACCCAAAGTACGACGTCGCCGGCGTGGGGTTCCGGCAGCCGGGATCGGCCTTCAAGCCGGTCGTCTATTCGACCGGTTTCGCCACCAAGGCGATCACCCCTGGGAGCCTGCTGCTCGATATCACGACCGCCTTCGGCAAGGACAGTCGCACGGGCAAGGTGTGGACTCCACGCGACGCCGACCGCAAGGAGCGCGGACCCGTCACGGTCCGCAAGGCCCTCCAGTACTCGCTGAACATCCCGGCCATCCGGGCGATGCAGAAGATCGGCCCGCCCGCAGTGGCCAAACAGTCAACGGCCCTTGGAATCGAGTTCCAGGGCGGGCCCACAGCGCTGGAGCAGGCCGGTCTGGCGGGTGCGATCGGCACGGTAGAGGTGCAGGTGCTCGACCTGACGGCAGCCTACGGCGCCCTCGCCAACGGCGGGAAGCTCGCTCCGACCCGCAAGATCCTGGAGGTGCAGACGACCGACGGCAGCACGGTCTATCGGGCCGGTCGGCCCAATCCAGTCCAGGCCCTCAACGCCGGTGCCGCCGATCTGATCACCGACGTCCTCAAGGGAAACACCGACCCCAGGGAGAATCTCATCTGGGGCCCGATGTTCCAGTTGAAGAACGGCCCCAACGGCGAGCGACGGCCGATGGCTCTCAAGACCGGTACGACGAACGACACCCGTGACCTGTCGACGTACGGGTACCTGGCTCCGCCCGCCGATCCCAACGCCCCCGCGCTCGCGGTGGGCGTCTGGATGGGGAACAGCGACCACTCGCAACCCCGAGGCGAAGAAAATACGTTCGCCTCGGATGCTCCCGGGCGCGTCTGGCACGCGTTCGTCCGTGAGATGACCAACGGCAAGCCGGTGGCGGCCTTCGAGCCACACAGCCGCCTGGTGCAAGCCGACATCGACAAGTGGTCCGGTGGCGCCCCCGGATCGTGGACGCGTGAGACGCGCGAGGAGTGGTTCCTTCCGGGCACCGAACCGGGCGCCTCCTCGGCGGTCGATCAGCCGGGCCTTCTGTACAGCATCTCCTGCGGTCAGTACAAGGTGGATCCCATCAAGGCCGAGCAGGGACCAGAGGACTGGCGGGCGGATGTGGCCAACTGGACCGCCCGGGCACGCGGCGGAACCGGCTCGATGGGCGAGTACGACACCACGACCGACTACTTCTGGGGAGAATCCAGCTGGGGCGGCTCGATTGTCAGCTCCTGCCGACCCATCGTCCGCCCGCCTGTCTCACGCGGTGGAGGAGGACGCCCGCAGCCTACGGCCCGACCCGGCGGCGGCGGCGGCGGCGGTCAGCCCACGCCCAAGCCCGAGCGCACGCCGAAGCCCGAGCCCACACCCAAGCCCGAGCCCACACCCAAGCCTGGTGGTGGTGGCGGCGGTCAGCCCACGCCCACGCCCTAGAGTCGACGCCATCGGGCAACGGCCCGCGGAGACGGTCTCATCTCGTACCGACGCGCCTGCCGGCAAGGGATACCTTCTCGGCAGGCGCATAGCCTCCGGTCGATTTTCGAGGCACCATTGCAGCATCCCCGGAATTACGAGGCACGTGCAGTGCGCTCGCCAGCGGCGCCCGCCGAGAATCCGCCGCGTCGCCCAGCGGGACCGCTGATCCTGATTGCTGATCGGGAGCGGCGAGCCGGTGACGTGGTGGCAGCCACGCTCGCGGACGAGGGCTTTCGAACGATTGTGTCGGCCGGACCGGGCGAAGCCCTTAGCCACCTGGCCGCGGCTGAGCCAGACGCGGTCGTCATTGACGCCGGCGTGCCGGGCGAGGACCCCGATGAGTTCCTGCGGCGCCTCCAGTGGCCCGAGCGTCGCCCGGTCATCATGGTCGGCCAGGAAGAGTCGGCCAAGCGCACCCGAGCCATGAACCTCGGCGCGGACGACTACCTCCTGCGACCCTTCCACCCGGACGAGCTGGCCGCCCGCCTACGGGCCGTCCTGCGACGTACCTCGGCGACGGCGACCACCGAGACGCTCCGGCTCGGAGAGATCGTGCTGGACTTTGAGCGGCGCCTTCTGATCCGCGCCGGCGAGCCGGTCGTACTCAGCCGGATCGAATGGACCCTTCTCCAACATCTGGCCCGCAATCCGGGCAAGGTCGTCCTCCATGGCGACCTCCTGGCCCATGTCTGGGGACCGTCATACCGCGACGACGTACAGGTCCTGCGGGTCTGCATCAGCCGCTTGCGAGCGAAGCTGCGATCCAGCCCGGGCAGGGATGGCCTGATTCGGACCTATGTCGGGGTCGGCTATGCCCTCGACGCTGATGCCTCCGGACGGTCTGCGGGGATGCCCCTCGCGTCCTGATCCCAGGAGGCCGGGAAGACGCCGCTGCAATCACCTTGCAAGCGACGCGAGCCGCGCAGCGCTGGTGAGCAGGGCGCCAGGGCCTAGGCTTTGCAGGAAGTCACGAACAGAGGAGTGCACTCATGGACACCGCTGACGAGCTTGACCGAACCGATGATGCAGCCCGAGACAGGTTGGATGACGGCAGTGGGCGCCTGAGCGGCGTGGTGGCCGGAGCTCAGGACGCCGCGGCGAAGGTCAAAGGGACCGCGACCGACGTGGCCGATCGGGTTCCAGCCGCGGTGGCGACCGCGCAGGTGGCGGTCGACGACACGGCGCGGACCCTCAATGAGCTGCCCAACCAGACGCTGATGCTGGGAACGGCCTTTTCACTCGGCCTTGGCGTGGGCATGTTCCTGACCGGAACCAACCGCCTGACGGTCCTCCTCGCCATGGTTCCCGCCGCTGCGATGGCGGCCACGCTGATCAACCGGGACTCGGGCAGCCCCAGTCTGGGCTAACGCTAGGTGGCGGGACGTTCGCTGGACGCCTGAGCGTCCAGCGGGGCTTCCCCTGCGGGCGGCGAAGGTTCTGCGGCGGCTGGGGTGTCGGCCTGCGGCGTGGTCTCCCTGAGGCTGCCCTCGACGTCTAGCACGTAACCGATCCCCTGAAAGGTCTTGATCGGCCCCGGTTCACCGGGCGCCGCGCCGAGCTTGCGCCGCACGCGGCTCACCCATACCCGCAGGTATTGCAGGTCGTCGCGGTACTCCGGGCCCCAGACCTTGGTCAGCAGCTCCGTGTGAAGGACGACCTTGCCTGCATTGGCCGCGAGGTGCTGGAGCAACAGCCACTCCGTCCGGCTCAGCGAGACGAGCTCACCGCCCTTGGAGACCAGTCGTCGCTCCAGGTCGATCTCGATGTCGCCGAAGGCGACGATGCCCGCGCCCGGCGCAACACCGCTCGCTCGGCGGAGAACAGCGCGCACGCGAGCCGCCAGCTCGTCGGGATGGAAGGGCTTGGCGATGTAGTCGTCCGCGCCCAGGTCGAGGCCTTTGGCCTTGTCACTCGTCGAGCCCTTGGCCGTGAGCAGGATTACCGGGACCGGGCGCCATTCGCGGAGCTGTCGCATCACCTCGATCCCGTCAAGGTCCGGCATCACGATGTCGAGGAGCACGATGTCCGGCCGCACCTCTTCGGCCTTGTTGAGCGCTTCCTGGCCACCTGAGGCCGTCACGACCCGGAAGCCTTCGTCATGCAGCGTCAGCGCGACGAGCTTCGTGATGCGTGGCTCGTCATCCGCGACGAGCACGAGAGGCTGGCTGTTCACTCACTCTCCTCGGTGAAAACCTGAAGCGAAAAACCGAACTCGGCACCCTTTCCGGGGCGCGGGACGGCCCACATGGTGCCGCCCATGGCCTCGATCAACTGGCGGCACACGAACAGGCCAATGCCGGCACCGGTCGCCACGGTCGCGGTGCGCGGTGAACGGTAGAACAATTGGAAGAGCTGATCGGCCTCTTCCGGCGGGAAGCCTGGGCCGTCGTCGAGGACCCGGACCACCACCTGATCCTCCGACGACTCTACGACGACCGCGACGATGCCGTCGGGGCCGCCGTACTTGGCGGCGTTGCTCAGGAGATTGCGCACGACCTGCTCGACATAGGTCGGCTCGGCCTGGACGGTGGGCAGTCCGGCCGCGACCTGCGTCTCGAACACGGTCCCCGGCCACCGAGCCTGCTCCGATCGGACGGCCATCGGTACGATCCGTTGAAGCAGCAGGGGCTCGTGTCCCAGCTCGCGACTGCCGCCCTCGCCGAAGCGTGCCAGAACGAGCAGGTCTTCCACCAGGCGATAGAGCCGTTCGGCCTCTGTCTCGATGTCGCTGACGACTTCCGCGCGCAACTTCTCAGTGAGGCTGCTCGCAGGCCGTCGGAGCAGCTTGCTGTTGCCATAGATTGTCGTCACCGGCGTGCGTAGCTCGTGGGACAGAACGCCGATGAAGGCGTCACGCATCATTCGCACTCGGCGATCCTCCGTCACGTCGCGCATGAACAGGATGGTCTCGATCACCTGCTCGGCTTCGTCCGCCTCGGCCAGGTTCTCTCGCGGCGTGAATACCGGATAGGCGCTCAGCTCGACCCATCGGTCGACGGGTCCGGCGAGGCGGAATTCCTCGGGGCCTTCACCATGCCGCGCTCCCAGCGCAGGGGCTCGGTCCTCCGGATCGTTGAGCATCTCGAGGAGCTTGTCGTAGCTCCCGATCGTGTCGTTGAAGAGCGCCTCCGCCGCCGGGTTGGTCATGCTCACCGTTCCGTCGGGTCCGATGACAAGGACGGCGTCTCCCATTGCCCGGATGATTGCCTTCAGCTCCGCGTTCCGAGACCGCTCCGACTGGGCCAGGCGCTGCAGGCGCGCGCGAGCTTCTACTCGGTCAGAGACGTCGCGCACGATCGAAATGACCCGGCCCTCCTCGCCACGCGGCGCGACGTACTGCATGAAGAGCTCCACCGAAATGTCGCGACCCTCGCGACGGCGGTAGGTTGTGGTCACCCGGACTGAGCTCGATTCCCCCCGCACGAGGGGAGCGATGAGCGCCCGGAACCTGAGCTCGTCGAAATCCGGCTTGAGGTCGACCGGGGTGAGCGTCAACAGCTCGGCGGGGCTGTAGCCGGTGGTGTCGGCGGCGCCCTGGTTCGCGTAGAAAAACCGGAGGGTCTCGGGATCGAACATGAAGACGCCGTCCACCAGCGAGTCCACCGTCGACCGGAACCGGCTTAGATCCCGATACAACCGTGCGGTCTCCACCTCCACGGACGTGCGCGCGGCCAGGTCCTCGCCGAAGGTCATGTCGGCATTGGTGTACAGGCGGTCGCCCCGAGTGGAGACGAACGAGATGACACCCAGGATTCCCCCTCGGCCAAGCAGGGGCAGAACCATCGCCGAGCGTGGGCGGAGCTCCCGAAGGAGGCGCAGGTGCTCCGGGTTGGGTACCTGGGCCACCAGGCGTTCATCGTCGATTTCGGGAATCAGCAGCGGCTCCCCCGACCTGAGCACCTGGATCACCGGCGAAGTCGACTCGTCGGGGCGTGGCGCCGTGGGGCCCATCAACGCTCCGACGAGATGCGCGGGTTCCTCGGGACCGCGTGCGATTGCCACCCGGCGCAGGCTTCCTCCGTCCTCGACCATGTCGATGACGCACCAATCGGCGAGCGTCGGGACGGTCACCTCCGCCAGCCGCTGCGCCGACACCTCATATTCCAGCGATGAGGCAAGGGCTGCGCTGGCGTCAGCCAGCAGCTTCAGGCGAGCGCGGGCACCCTCGGCCAACCTTCGCGCCTCCTCGGAGTCGGCCAGGGCGCGTCGCTCGCTGGCGTGCCGGAGAGCCACCTGGATCGGACCGCTGAGGGCAACGGCAACCCGCTCCATCACTGCCAGGTCGGCGGCGCCGAAGGCGTCGACATCCGTCGAGTCGACCTGGAGCAGCCCAAAGGATTCGCCGTGCCAGACCAGGGGGACCGCAAGATAGGCCCGGGGGCCATCGTCACCCTCGAGGCCCTTGATCCGGTAGCCGGCTGCGCGGAGATCCTCGGTCAGGAAAGGCTCCTGCGTCTCGATGACCTTCCAGCTCTGCCCCGACCCTCGCGGCAGCCGCTGTCCCAGCCCCTCCCGTGTGAACGGCCCGACGGCAGCGCGCAGGACCAGCTCGTCGCCTTCGACCAGGGCGATGGAGCCGCCAGTGAATTTGATCAGCTGGCGGACGCGCTCGAGGGTCGCGCCGAGGATCCGGGACAGGTCGGACTCGCCCGTGGCAGCCGTGGCGATGTCATAGAGAACGCGCGTGGCACGGTGTCCCGCACGTTCGGTCAGGAGCTGCGCCTCGACCGTGTCCTGCTCCCCCTCCCCCGAGCGCGCCTCGTCAGCGCTGGACTCGCCCGGCTGGGCGTTCAACGGCGGCTTGATCGATGCCAGGTCGTGCACCTGGGGGTCAGCAGTTGGCTGGGTCGCCGTGGCAGCAATCCCGATGTTGTGCAAGGCGAACGGATGCCGGAGTCACGGCTGCACTATACCCGCGGGGTTCGGGGGATCACCGTGGCAGAGGCGGTCATCTCCGTCGTGAGCCTGCTGGTCATCGTCTTCTTCTGGCTCACGGAGCACGCCCGCCTCCAGCGCTACGTGCTCGCATTCGTGCCAAGATCGCGCCGAGGCGGCGCTCGCGCGGCCTGGAACGAGATCGAGCTCCGCCTCGGATCCTGGGTCCGCGGCCAGCTGATCCTGATGAGCGTCGTTGGAGTAGCCACGACGGTCACATACTGGCTCCTCGGCCTTGATTCACCCATCCTCCTCGGCCTGGTCGCCGGACTCGCCGAGGCCATTCCGATCGTGGGTCCCCTCCTGGGCGCGGTTCCGGCATTAATCGTGGCCGCCACGCACAGCGCCGAGCTCGTCCTCGTCGTCGCGCTCGTCTACATCGTCATCCAGCTGGTGGAGGCCAATGTTCTCGTGCCGGTGATCATGCGCAACACCATCGGCATCTCGCCGTTCCTGGTCATCGTCAGCCTCCTCGTGGGTGCCGGCGTGGGAGGCATCGTCGGCGCATTCCTGGCCGTCCCGCTCGTGGCGGCCGCGGAGGTCGTGCTCGAGCGGCTCCAGGCCCGGCACGTTCCCCTCGCACAGGACCCCGCCAGCGCCGCGACCCCGGACACAGCGGCGGTTCAGGCGGCGCGGGAGTCGCTGCCGACAGCTCTGGACCTTCGCCGGTGCGCTGATCGGCCTGCAACAAGACTGCAACCGAACGAGGAACCTCACCCGGCGCGAGCGTTAGTCGTGCCCGCCTACGGTGGCGTCAGCGTCGGCCCCTGGCCGGCTGCAGACAAGGAGAGACTTCAGATGGACGACGCCAAGAAGGTTTATCGCGAGGGCGAGCAGAAGGTGGCCGAAACCTCGCGAGGGGCCGACGGCACAGATGCGGCTGACCACGTCGGCAACATCGGCGACGAGGCCCGCAAGAACCTCGGCAACCTGGGGGACGACGTCCGCGAAGGCGCGGACAACACGTATCCCGATCCGCAGGTCTCCGACAAGCAGTACTAGCCTCGATGCCGGCCCTGGCCGGCCCTCTCCAGGAGAATGTCACGACGCCCGCCGGCAACGGCGGGCGTCGACTTGTTTCTAGTGGCGGGAGCTGCCCTCCGCCCTGGCCTCGGCCACGGAGCCGAGCGTCTCGGGCGTGGAGCGCCACTCCGCGACCCTGCGCCCTGGCGTGAACGAGGAGCGCGCGGTGAAGTCGGCAATCGTCGCCCCGTCCGCGACCTCCAGGCGGTGGCCAGGCGGACCGATCGGACAGGCATAGAAGTCGCCGGCGCCGACCACCTCAACGTCGTCCTCATAGTCGATCGTGGCGCTTCCCTCGAGAACGATGCCCCAGTGCGGGATATCGCACAGGCCCGACCCGTATCCGCTGGTCGGACCGAAGCGGGCGCGGGTGTAGATCCAGCGCCCCATCGGGGTACTGGTCACCTCGATGGCGCCCTCCTCGAGAGGCTGCTCCGAATCGGCGCCGCCGATTCGCAGTTCGACCCCGGCCCCCGCTGCGTCGCCGTTGCTACCCGGCGCCGCGGAGCCATTCGCCGCACCAACACTGCTACGCACGATATCTTCGACCGCCGCATCATCAATGACAGAGGCCTGCGAGCCCAGCGCCACAAACCCTCCAAAGACGGTCCGGCTTTGGGCGACGAAGCGATGTGCTGGTGCGCCGGCTGGAACGTGGAAGCCCTGTCCGGGCAGGATCCGGGTGCGTTGAGAGTGGCGCTCGATCGTCAATGTCCCTCGCAGCACGATCCCCCAGTGCGGCCGCTCGCAGTACTCCTCCAGGGACGTGGTACGCGACCCTTCGCCGGTAACCTCGGCCAGGACGCAGGCGACCGAGTCGAGCACCGAGAAGCGGAGAATCAGCCCGCCTTCCCTCCGGACAACCCGGAGGTCGGTGGGGGTGACATGCACGAGGCGCCTCCCGGCTGAGTTGTCGATGCCCCCGGCAACGCGCCGCAGGCGCGTTGCGGCACTCTAGCCGCGGGCGTGCAATGAGTCAACGAGCGGGTGCAATGCCGGTGCAAGGCCGCCTCCCGGCTTGCCGACGCGAGCAATCGGCGAAACCTCGTACCGTGTGCAGCATCCCAAAGAATCTCCGAGGAGACCACATGCCAGGACCGCGCACGCTCGCGCACGTCTTTCTCGCTCTTGCCCTCGCCGGCGCATTTGCTTCCTGCGGGCAGAGCGACCCCGATGGCGGCGGACCCGAGTCAGTGATGCCCAGCGCACCGCTCCAATCCGAGAGCGCGCCGCCGGGCGACTCGCCTGCCCCGGGCGGCTCGTCCGCGCCGGAAGGCTCCTGACGCGAGGGGCGGGATGAGTGGAGCGGACTCCCCCGCTGCGGGTCAGCAGCCTGACGGAAAGGAAGAGGTCGGGCGCCAGCAGCCACAGGCAGAGGCCGGTCGCCCGGGCCGCGAATCACAGATGGGCCGACGCCCGCAGAGCGACGATCCGGACTATCGCGGCAGCGGCAAGCTTGAAGGCAAGGTGGCGCTGGTCACAGGGGCAGACAGCGGCATTGGCCGGGCAATCGCCCTCTTCTTCGCCCGGGAGGGCGCCGACGTGGCCATCGCCTACCTCGATGAGCACGAGGACGCGGCAAGATCGCGGCGACTCGTCGAAGCAGAGGGGCAGCGGGCCATCACGGCGGCCGGCGACATCGGCGACGAGGCCTTTTGCCAGGAACTGGTGCGGCGGACGGTCGACGAGCTCGGCAAGCTCGACATCCTTGTGAACAACGCGGCCGAGCAGCAATCCAGGCCCGACATCTCGGAGATTTCCGCGGAGCAGCTGGAGCGGACGTTTCGGACGAACATCTTCGCCCAGTTCTATCTCGTGAAGGCCTGTCTGCCCCATCTGAAGGAGGGCAGCGCGATCGTCAACAATACCTCGGTTACCGCCTACAAGGGCAGCCCGCAGCTCCTCGATTACTCCTCGACGAAGGGCGCCATCGTCACCTTCACGCGTTCGCTGTCACAGTCGCTCGCAGAGCGGGGGATCCGGGTGAACGCGGTTGCGCCAGGTCCGATCTGGACGCCGCTCATCCCGGCCACCATGCCCCCGGAGAAGGTGGAGGATTTCGGCAAGAACGTGCCGCTGGGCCGGCCCGGGCAGCCGGAGGAGGTGGCACCCGCTTTTGTCTTCCTCGCCTCCGACGATGCCTCCTACATCACCGGCCAGGTCATTCACGTCAACGGCGGCGAGATCGTCAACGGGTAGCATCGGCCGGGGGCAGCTCATCGGCATCAGCCTCCTCTGGCTCGGGTTGAGCGCGCTCGGCGACGGCGTGACGACGCTGTTGCTTCCGCTCCGCCTCGACGGTCTCAGCGGTGCACGTGACGCCGCGACGACGCTCGGGCTGCTGACGTTCGTCGGCCTGGGCCTGGCAACCCTCATCCAGCCATTTGCGGGCGCGTGGAGCGATCGACTGGGTCATGGTGGGCGGGGACGCCGGCCAGTGTTGTTGCTCGGCGTGACGTTAGCCCTGGCCGGCCTCGTCCTGCTGGCGCTCGGGCAGGGTCTCGCGCAGCTCGCCATTGCCTATGCGGTGATCGTGGTCGGGGCCAACGTGGCCCAGGCAGCGCAACAGGGCTTGATCCCGGATCTGGTCCCGTCCCGACTACGGGGCCGCGCCTCGGGGCTGAAGGGCTTCATGGACCTCATGGGGGCACTCCTGGCCTTCGCCATCGTGGGCCTCCTCGCGACGAGCGGCGTGACAGTCGCGGTCGGAGCACTCGCCGCGATCCTGGTCGCCACCCTGCTCCTGACGCTCGTGACCGTCCGGGACGACGCGAGCGCCCTCCCGGAGGTCAGGGAGGCGGCCGGCGCGGGAAAACCAAACCCTGAAACGCAGGCCGGTCGTCGTCGGCTTGCGACCGGGCTCGATCGCCAGGCGCTCGCCGCGACCATCGGGGCGCGCTTCCTGTTCCTCTTCGGTACCTACGCCGTTGGCCGTTATCTCCTTCTCTTCGTGGCCGAGCAGCGCGGACTCCCCACGAGCGAGGCGGTCAGCGACACAGCGACGTTGCTGGTGGGCCTGGCGCTGATCAGCGCAGTCGCGGCGCCGCTCAGCGGTTGGGCTGCCGACCGGTTCGGCCGCAGTGCGTTGATGGTCTTCGGAGCGGGCCTCAGCGCCGCTGGCGCTCTGCTCCTGCTCGCCGCATCCACCGTGACCCTGATCCTTGTCTTCGGAGCCCTCATGGCCGTCGGCTCAGCCGCGTTTACGACCGCCAACTGGGCTGTCACGGCCGACCTGGCACCCCACTCGGAGGGAGGCCGTGTTTTTGGTTTGGCGAACCTGGGCACGACCGGGGCGGCAGCGGCGGCCGGCCTCGCGGGTCCTGTCGTCGACGCCGGCAGGGCGATGGGGATGGGTTTCGCGGGCTTGTTTATGCTCTCTGCTGTTGCGTTCGTTGCCAGTGCGGCACTTGCGCTGCGGCTGACGCCATCCCATGGCGCGATGGGTGCGGCGTTCGACGCCCCGGCATAGGAGACGTGGGAGGACCCGGATGCAACGCTTGAAGCCCGGCGGAGCGATCGATCTGCCGACCTGGGTCGCCTACCTGTACAAGCCGATCCTGCCCATCCTGAAGCGCATCAAGATCGTTCGCCGGGGCAGCCGCGACCATGAACCGGACGACATCCTGCTGCCGGAGGGCTACGCCGCGGAGCTCGTCGCGAGCGGCTTCAGTGCCCCGGTGCACGTCTGTTTTGACCAGGCCGGCACCTGCTACGTCACGGAGTCGGGTCACAAGAGCGACTCGCCGGCACGAATCCTGAAGGTCGACACGGATACCGGCTCACGAGAGACCTACCTTCAGCTGCCTGAAAGCCGCTGGACCGAGACAGGAGCGTTGACGGGAGCAACCTGGCACGAGGGTCGGCTCTATTTCGTGAACACGGACACGGTCTCCCGGCTCGGGGCTGACGGACAGATCGAGGACCTGGTCACTGGCCTGCCGGGGCACGGCGATCACCAGGCGAACCACCCCCTCATCGGCCCGGACGGCAGGCTGTATTTCGGCGTGGGTTCGGTGACCAACAGCGGCATCGTGGGCGCCGACAACTACGCCTATGGCTGGCTCGACCGCTTCCCGCTCGAGTGCGACGTGCCGGCGCACGATGTCCGCCTGGTCGGCCGGAACGAGGCGTACCAGAACGTCCTGGGTGATCTGAAGCAGACGGTCCGGACTGGTGCCTTTGTCCCGTTCGGAACCGAGACGACCCCAGGCCAGGTGATCCCGGGGAGCGTCAAGAGCTCCGGCTCCATCCTGCGCTGCAACCCTGACGGCACGGACCTCGAAGTGGTCGCCTGGGGACTGCGCAACCCATACGGCCTCGCTTTCGATCCGAGCGGCCGGCTCTTCGCCACCGAGCACGGTATGGACGCCCGAAACCGTCACGTGATCAACGACCCCGACGATCTCTACGAGATCCAGGAGGGGGGATGGTACGGATGGCCGGACTTCGCTTCGGGCGTGCGCCTCGATGATGCCTACTGGGGTGATGGCGGCCAGGGCCGGGAGCCATTGCTCGCCGAACACCCCGACGAGCATCCGCCGGCGCCGTTCGTGAGCTTCCAACCCCACGCGGCCGCCAACGGGCTCACCTTCTCGCGGGACCCTGTCTTCGGCTTCGAGGGAGACGCCTTCGTTGCCCTCTTCGGTGACATCGCCCCGCTCACCACGCCCCGGCTGGCCTCCCCGTCAGGGTTCAAGGTGGTTCGCGTGGACATGCGGCAGCGGCGCGTCGTGGACTTCGCCGTGAACCGGATCGCCGGGCCGTCCTCGAAGCTCCCCCACGCCGGCTTCGAGCGGCCCAGCCATGTCGCGTTCGGTCCGGATGGTGCGCTCTACGTGGTCGACTGGGGCGTGATCAACGTCGCCCCGGAGGCCGGCGGGCTGCGCATGAAGCAGGGCACCGGGAGCCTGTGGCGGATCCGCCGCACCGGAGACGTGGCGGGGACAAAGCCGCCCGAGCCCATCCAGGTTCCGCTCTACGGGCTCCAGGCGCTGGCTGCGGCCGCAGCGGGCATCCTCGTGGCGCTCGGGGTGGGAGCCCTGGTCCGCCGGAGACGACGACGGACGCGCTGACGCAGCCTGCCCTCACCTTACTGCACAGGAGGAAACCCATGACCGATCACCCGGCGCCCGAGCGCACCAGCGGCTCCGACGTTCGAGAAGCTCGCCCGCTGATGGAGGCCGTCGAGGTCTTCGATCTCGCCGGAGAGATCGAGGATCTGGTTGCCGAACCCAACTGGGCGGATGACCGCAACTCCCGGACGCTGGCCAAGGAGCAGAACCTTCGGATCCTGCTCGTTGCACTGAGGCCGGGGGCGGAGCTTGGAACGGATGAGGCGCACGGCCGGATGTCGCTCCAGGTCCTGCGTGGACAAGTGGCGGTCAGCCACGACGGTCAGGACGCATCCCTGTGCCCCGGGCAGCTTGCCGCCCTGGACGTGGGGGGTGAATGGAGCGTGCGGGCCATCGAGGACAGCGCCGTGCTGCTCACGATCTGTTGGCCGGAGGAACGCGCCGTCACCTGACGGGCGCGACGTCAGCCCTTCGAGCCCGTCGTGGCGATGCCCTCGACGAAGTAGCGCTGGGCCAGGAAGAAGATGATGATCATCGGCACGGTAACGATGACGCTGGCGGCCATCACGAGGTGGAACTCTCCCTGACCGCCGATCTGCGGGTTGAAGCGGTCGACCAGCGACTTGAGACCCTGCGGCAGGGTGAACAGGGCAGTGTCGCGAAGGAAGATCAGCGGGCGCACGAGGTCCGTCCAGCTCGCCTTCAGCTCGAAGATGAAGACGACGATGAGGGCGGCCCGCGTCAGGGGCAGGGCAATGCTCCACCACATTCGCGGATAGCTGGCGCCGTCCACGCGCGCCGCTTCGAACAGCTCCCGTGGCAGGCCGAGGAAGAACTGGCGCAGCAGGAATATGTAGAAGGCGGAACCGAACAGGTTCCCCGCCCACAGCGGCGTCAGCGTGTTCACCTGGCCCAGTGCATTCCAGATCAGGAAGTTGGGGATCATGATCACGGCGCCCGGAAGCATCATGCTGGCGAGTACCAGGCCGAAGACCAGGTTCCGGTGCGGGAAGCGGAAGTAGGCGAAGGCGAAGGCAACCAGGGCAGAGCTGACGGTTACGGTGGCCGCGGCGAGCAGCCCCACGATCACGCTGTTGAGGAACCAGTTGGCCACCGGCGCTATCTCGAAGATCTTGGGGTAGTTCTCGAAATGCAGCGGCATCGGGAAGAGCTCATTGCTGAAGACGTTTTCGCGCGTCTTCAGGGAGGCGCTGATGAGCCAGATGAAGGGAAAGACGAAGAGGAAGGTGGCCAGCCCGAGCAGGCCGATGAAGACGACCTGGGAGAGCCGACTGCGGATGCTCGGTGCCTCGAAGGCCGCGGCCCGCACCCCGGCCGCCTGGGCGACCGCCGGCGCCATCGGCGCTCCACCGCCGACCTGGCCCTGCTGGATGCTCATCGGTCTTCACCTTCGTAGTACACGAAGCGCCGGCTCAAGCGGATCTGGACGGCCGTGATGGCCAGGACGATCACGAAGAGCAACCACGCCATCGCCGAGGCGTAGCCGAACTGAAGGTCCTCGAACGCCTTCTGGAAGAGGTAGACGACGTAGAAGAGCGCCGAGCTCTGGGCGGGACCCGATCGCGCCCCGAAGAACATCGTGAAGACCTCGGCGAAGATCTGGAGCGACGCGATGGTGTTGACGATGATCGTGAAGAAGAGCGCCCCGCTAATGAACGGGATCGTGATGTTCCGAAACTGCTGCCAGGAATTGGCACCGTCGATCCGGGCGGCCTCGTACAGCTCCAATGGCACATTCCGCAATGCCGCGAAATAGATCACCACGGTGCTGCCCAGGGTCCAGAGGGACATGATCACCAGGCCGGGCTTCACCCAGTCCGGGTCGCTGAGCCAGTTGGGGCCGTTGAGCCCGATCACCCCGAGCGCCTGGTTGAGGACGCCGTTGCCTGCGAGCACGAGCAGGAAGAGCGTCCCGACGGCAACGGCGGGCGTGACCGTCGGCATGTAGAAGATCGTCCTGAAGAACCCGGCCGCGCGCCCCACCCGCAGTAGGAGCATCGCAAGGGCAAGCGCCAGGATGATCACGCCCGGCACGTGCAGCACCGCGTAGATGGCCGTGTTCGTGAGCGCCAGCGGTATCCGGCGGTCATCGAGCAGGCGGAGGTAGTTTTCGAGCCCCACGAACTCGGGCGGCCGGATGACGTTGTACTGGGTGAAGGAGATCGCGAAGCTGGCGATCATCGGGCCGGCCGTGAAGATGACGAAACCGACGATCCAGGGCAGTAGGAAGATGAAGGCCCAGCGTGTTTCTTCGCTGACCCGCCAGCGCCCCCGCGAGGGAGCGCTGGCGGTCGCTGCGGTCATGTCACCGACCTGCCGTCGAGGCCAGCGGCGGCGCTACTGCGCGCTGTCGATGGCGTCCTGCGCTTCCAGGTCGGCATCGGCCAGTGCGTCGGCTGCTGAAACTCCTTCGTTCAGGACCCGCTGCACGGCCTCCCCCCAGATCCGGGAGAACTCCTCCGCGGCAGGGATGGGCGGTAGGCTGAACCCGAGGTCAGCTGTCTCGAGGACAAGCTGAACGCCCTCGTAGTAGGCCCCCGACGACTCCTCGGTGACGAGCTCACCGAAGATGCGCTCGTCGGCTAGCTTGTTGCCGCTGTAGACGCCGGTGAACGCCTCGCCATCTGCCGCCCGCTTGTCCGCGCGGACCTTGGCCGCGGCGTACCAACTGTCGGGGAGGGTGATGACCCGCATGAACTCGCAGGCCGCTTCCTTGTTCTTGGCGGCGGCCGGGATGACCCACGCTGAGCCACCGGACAGGCTGATCGAATTGCCCTGCCGATCGCGGAAGGGCTGGAAGCTGATCTCCTCGTCCGGGGTGTCGTTGGCCAGCACGTTGAGGTACCACTGCTCCATCGGGAAGGCACCCACCGTGTCCTCGGTGAACTGGTTCTCCGGCCCGAAGAAGGCGCTGCCCGGTCCGGTCGAGCGAAGATCGAGGAAGTCGGCAGCGTTGCCATGGGCGAGGATCAGGGAAGCCGCGTAGTCGAGTGCCTCGGCGACCTTCGGATCGTCGAGCTGGGAGGTGAGGCCGTCAGCGCTGATGATGTCAGCCCCGTTCGCCTTCGCCCACAGCGGCAGGAACTCGGGCAGCTTCGGATCGAACCCGAGGCGGGTGATCTGGTCGCCCTCCTTGGCCATGAGCTGCTCGTTGATCTGGCTCAGGTTCTCCCAGTCGCTGGTGTCGATGTCCTCGGGCGTCAGGCCGACCTCCTCGAGCACCGAGTCGTTGATCAGGATGATCCGGCTGTCGTAGAACTCGGGGATTCCGTAGACCGAACCCCCGTACGTGACGCCTGTCACAGCCGGCTCGCGGTACTGGCTCATGTCGATGCCGAACTCGGCGATGCACGTATCGAGGGGTTCCAGGGCCCCGTTCGCGATGTAGGTGCCCATCACGTCCCGCCCCATTCGGACGACGTCAGGCGGGCTACCCGCCGCGACCGCGGTCAGGAAGGTCTGGGCATCGAAATCGGCCTCCGTGAACGTGACGTCCACCTCGGGATAGGCCTGGATGAACTGGTCATACCGAACGCGTGCGATCTCGTCGGCGCCTTCGCCTTCGGCAGGCTCGCACGGGGCAGGCTTGCAGCCGTACTTGCCACCCACCTGGAGTGCCCCGCTGATATCGGCCTCCCCGGCCGCGACGCCGGACCCGGCCTCGCTCGGGGACGCTTCCGCGGACCCGCTCGCTGCGGGCTCACTCTCGGTCGCAGCTCTCTCCGAGGCCGGTGCGCTCGCTTCCGGCGCAGAGGCCGCTGCCGAGGTTTCAGCTGCTGGGG
>JACDFU010000011.1:0-8565 GCA_013815585.1 Chloroflexota bacterium | reverse complement strand
GGGGTGCCGCGCTGCTGGCGGCTGGACTCTGCTGGCCAGTCTGTCCGCAGGCTGCTGCGATGAGAACGACGACCAGGGGTAGGGCTAATGCGCGCTTCAACAATGGGTTTCCTCCTCGGGCCGACAGCGCCATGCGATGGGTCGACAATCCCTCAAGCGCCCACGGGACGCTCGCCGATGCTGTGCCCGACTGTGGTCGGTAGGCGACACGGACGAGCGCTTCTGCCTTGCGAGCGCCTTGCGTCCTCCCGCGTCAGCACGGCTGACCAAACCCGGCGCGCGGCGCCTCCGGGCTCAGCGAGCCGGCTTCGCGACGTTCGCGTCCTCGCTGATCTCGATGCCGTGCTTCCTGGCTGCCGCGACGATCTTCCTGCGCGCCCGCTGCTTGGCTGCCTTGCTCTCGAAGTCGGTCTGATTCCAGCGAGCCATCGCGTTCCGAACGTGCGACTCGTCGTGGATCGGCAGGTGCTCCCCACCATCCGAGTCGACGTAGGCGAACTGGGTCTTGCGCAGCTTCTTGCGGTCCTGCTCGTCGAGTTCGGCCATGAGAGCGACTCCTCGTGCTGTTATCGGCTTGATATCCGCAGGGCGCCCGCATGACGCCTCGCCGCGGGGCCTAAGCTGAACATAGCCCCGCCCATTTGACCCATATGTTGGGGAGAGCCCATGACAGAATCCAGACGTCCCGGCACGACGATCGTGACCGGGAACACCGGCGAACAGGCCTCGGTTCCCACCGGCACCGTCGCCACGCCGGTTGCCTATGACCAGCCCGACCTCGTACAGCAGACGCAGATCGTGGCGCCGCGAGATCGAGTCCGCTGGGGACCCATCGTGGCCGGCCTGCTGACCGCCATCAGCACGTTCCTGCTGCTCAGCCTCCTGGCGACCGCACTCGGCGCGCAGGCGGTCGATGCGGGCGGAGTCAACTCCAACGAGGCGGATGACGCCGGCACGGCCGGAGCCATCGTCTCCGCGCTCCTCGGACTTCTGGCCTTCTTCATCGGCGGGTTCCTCGCCGCTCGCACCGCGGCCGTTCGCGGCCGAAACAACGGACTCCTCAACGGGTTCCTCGTCTGGGCACTCGGCGTGCCCCTTCTCCTGCTCCTCGCCGGTCTCGGCCTGGGCCAGGTCCTGGGGGCGGCGGGCGACCTCCTCGGGCAGTACCGCGACCTTCGGACCGCGGCCCCCGACGTGGACCGCGACCAGCTCGTCGAGGGCATCCGCAACTCGGCCTTCGGCGGCTTCCTCGGCCTGCTCCTGCCGGCGATCGCGGCGGCACTGGGCGGCTATTTCGGAGCCCGGGACGACCGCGAGGAGGTCGTGGACGACCGTGACCCCTATCGGATGAGCTCGACCGGCTGACGCTCCTTCATGCCGCTTCGAAGGCCCCGGCACCAGCCGGGGGCCTTCGCACGCCTTCGGCAAGCTTCTTGAAGGCCGCCAGTGCCTGACCGACGCACTGGTCCATGTTGTAGTACTTGTACGTGGCCAGCCGACCGACGAAGGTGACGCCAGGCGTGTCCGCCGCCAGCTTCTCGTACCTGCTGTACAGCTCGGCGTTCTCCTTGCGCGGCACCGGGTAGTAGGGGTCGCCTGCTGCCTGGGGATACTCGTAGACGATCGTAGTCCGGGCATGCTCCTGACCCGTGAGGTGCTTGAACTCGGTCACGCGGGTATAGGCGTGGTCGTTGGGAAAGTTGACGGTCCCCACGGGCTGGACCCGCTCCTGCTCGAGGGTCTCGAACTCGAACCGGAGGGAGCGATAGGGCAGCCGTCCCAGTCGGTGATCGAAGAACTCGTCGATCGGGCCCGTGTAGATGAGGCGCCGGTAGGGCAGCACATCGCGCACCTCCCGGAAATCGGTGTTGAGCAGCACGTGGATCAGGGGGTGGCTCAACATCCGCTCAAACAGACGGCTGTAGCCGTGAAGGGGCATGGCCTGGAAGGCGTCGCCGAAGTAGCGGTCGTCACGGTTGGTGCGCGTCGGGATCCGCGCGGTCACCGAAGCGTCCAGCTCGGAAGGATCGAGGCCCCACTGCTTGCGGGTGTAGCCGCGAAAGAACTTTTCGTAGAGCTCTCTCCCCACGGTGCTCACGACGACGTCCTCCGACGTGCGGACCGGGTTTCGCTTCTCGGCGACGGACGCAAAGAACTTCTCGAGCTCGAATGAGGTGAAGTTCGTGCCGTACAGGCGGTTGACGGTGTCGAGGTTGATGGGAATTGGCAACAGCTGGCCATCGACGCTGGCAAGGACGCGGTGCTCGTATTGGCGCCAGCCGGTGAACTGCGACAGGTAGTCGAAGATCTGCCTGGAGTTCGTGTGGAAGATGTGTGGGCCGTAGCGGTGGACGAGCACGCCCGCGTCATCAAAGTGGTCATAGGCGTTGCCGCCCACGTGGTTTCGCCGCTCGACGACGAGAACGCGGGCGCCGAGCTGGCTCGCAAGTCGTTCCGCCAGCACGCTGCCGGAGAAACCGGCGCCCACGATGAGGTAGTCAAAGATCACATTCGGGACGGTAGCCCCGAGTTCCCTGAAGCACTTCCCGCGTCGGCCCGCAACGGCCTATCGTGGATGTTTCATTCGCCCACAGAGCCGCGGCTCGTTCAGCCACAAAGGAGCGAAACGCATGGAGAAGCCGAAGCCCTCCGATCCTGGCGCCTACATCGGCCACGAGCCCGAGCTGAGCGCCGATACCATCCCCGACGGGGTTCAGCCCGACGACGACCGGATTGCGGGCAATGCATCCCAGTCCAGCGGGACGGGCGCCGGACAGACGAATGCCCAGGAACTCGACACGCCCGAAGGCCACCGCCAAGGCTCCCGTGCCTCGGACGACGACGTTCGCCGCGCCGGCGAGAACGGCTGAGCGGTCCCACCCGCGCACGATCGAGAGACGTCCCATGTCGCTCGAGACCGACCGTCGAAAGCGCGATTTTGCGAAGACGCCCGAGCCGTCCGGGTCGGCGGCTCCCACGCCTGGCCACAGGTTCGTGGTGCAGCGGCACCGCGCCTCGAGGCTCCACTACGACTTTCGTCTGGAGATCGACGGGGTCCTCATGAGCTGGGCGGTGCCCAAGGGACCCTCCCTCAACCCTGCCGACAAGCGGATGGCGGTCCACGTCGAGGACCACCCGATCGACTACTACGACTTCGAAGGCACGATCCCCCAGGGCCAGTACGGCGGAGGCGACGTCATCGTCTGGGACTGGGGACACTTCGAGTCGGAGGAGACCGACGATCCGGGTGCCGCCGTCCGCGCGGGTGAGCTGAAGTTCCGGCTCGAGGGCGAGAAGCTGCGAGGCCGCTTCACGCTAGTCAAGACGAGCGGGCGCCGGGGGGGCGCGGAGGACGAGGACAACTGGCTCCTCATTCACAAGCGCGACGACCAGACCGACGAGAGCTGGGACGTCGACGCCCATCCGCGCTCCGTCAAGAGTGGCCGCACCAACGACGAGGTGAAGGCGGGCGCCGCCGCCGTCTGGGACAGTGGGGCGCCGGCTGAGACCGCCGAGATCGACCTCTCCGCGGCCGTCAACGCTCGGATGCCTGACTTCATCCCGCCGATGAAGGCGACCCTCGCCGATTCACCGTTTTCGGACCCCGACTGGCTCTTTGAGCTGAAGTGGGACGGCTACCGGGTGGAGGCCGTGGTCCGCGACGGTCGGGTCCGCCTCTGGACGCGCAACCAGCAGGACGCTGCGCGTTACTTCCCGGACCTGGCCGAGGCACCGACCTGGATCTCGGCGCACGAAGCCATCGTCGACGGCGAGGTCGTCGCGCTGGCTGAGAGCGGAGAGCCGAGCTTCTCGCTGCTGCAGGAGCGGACGGGCGTCCGGGCCGGCAACCGCGGCCAGGTGGTGACCGAGCCCCGCAGCCCGGTGGAGCGCGGCGACATTTCCATTGTCTACCAGGTGTTCGACCTGCTCCACCTCGACGGGCGCTCGCTCCTGGCCGTGCCCCTCGAGGAGCGCAAGCGCCTGCTCCAGACCGTACTGCGCCCGCACGGACTCGTTCAATACGCATCGCACGTGGTCGAGGAGGGCGAGGCCTTCCACCGGGCGGCGGCCGATCGTGGGCTGGAGGGCATCGTCGCGAAGCATCGCGGCAGCCCGTACGAGCAAGGCCGCCGCACGAAATCGTGGCTGAAGGTCAAGATCCGGCGCGAACAGGAGGTGGTGGTGGCCGGGTATGTGCCGGGAAAGGGCACGCACCGCGACCTTGGCTCGCTTGTGGTCGGCGTTCACGATGACGGCAGGTTCGTCTTTGCCGGCGAGATCGGCAGCGGAATCGCCGCGAAGACGCGCAAGGAGCTGGTGGCGACACTCGATGCGTTGCGCCGTGACGACGCCCCCTTCGACGATGAGGCCCCGCGGATCAAGGACGTTCGCTGGGCCGAGCCGCGCATCGTTGTGCGCGCCGAGTTCGCCGAATGGACCACGGACAAGTTGATGCGCCAGGCCGCCTACAAGGGGATCGAGCTCGGCAAGCATCCAACGTCGGTCGTACGCGAGGAACCAACCGCCACGAACGCCGCGCGCCGCTCGGCGGAAGCGGCCGTCGACCGCCGACCAAAGCAGAAGAAGGCGGAGCCGCCAGTGAAAGCGGGGGCCGACTCGTCGCAGACCCGGCCAAAATCGCAGAAGGCGCGGCCAAAGTCGGCGCAGGCCCGGCCAACGTCGGCGCCACCACGCGCGAAGTCGGCGGCCTCCCCCACCCTGCCCCAAGCCCCGACGCGCGAGGAGCTGGAAGCGCTCCAGCAGCTCGGCAAGGAGGGCCGCTGGGAGGTCGGGACAGAGTCGGTAGCGCTCACGAACCTCGACAAGGTGCTGTTTCCGCCCCGCCCGGGCAGTGATGAGAAGCCCATCACCAAGCGCGAGCTGGTCCGCTATTTCGCGGTGGTCTCACCCGCCGCGCTGCCGCATCTCGCCGAGCGGGCGCTCAACCTGCATCGCTTCCCGAACGGCGCATCGGGACAGGGCTTCTGGCAGAAGGACATCCCCGCCTCGGCGCCCGTCTGGCTGCGCCGCTGGACCGAGACCGGCGTGGACGCCCGGGAGGCGAACACGCACGTGGTGGCTGATCGTGTCGCGACCATGGTCTGGCTGGCCAATTCCGCGGCCTTCGAGATCCACCCCTGGACCTCGAAGATCGATGCACCTGAGCGGCCGACCTACGCACTGATCGACATCGATCCAGGTGACCGCTCCAGCTTCGCCGAGGTGCTGGTGCTCGCCCGCCTGTATCGGACGGCCCTCGGTCACCTCGGGGTCACGGGCTTCCCCAAGCTGACCGGCAAGCGCGGGGTCCAGGTCTGGATCCCGATCGAGCGCAGGTACAGCTTTGGCGAGACGAGCGCCTGGGTGGAAGGGCTCTCCCGGGCGGTGGGAAGCCTCGTCCCGGAGCTCGTTTCCTGGGAGTGGTCCGTCTCGCAGCGAGGCGGACGGATCCGGCTCGACTACACCCAGAACTCGTACATCAAGACGCTCGTCGCTCCCTACGCCGTTCGGCCGGCGGCCGGCGCCCCGGTCTCGGCACCGGTCACCTGGGACGAGCTGGACAGCCCGGATCTGCGGCCCGGGCTCTGGACGATCCGGGACATGGAGGCCCGACTGGACGCGGTCGGAGACCTCTTTGCCGGCGCACTCGAGCTAGAGCAGGAGCTGCCGGCGCTGTAGGTGCGCCTTGAGGCCAGCCCAGGTGCCATCGGAGCGGCCCCAGGTGCCCTTGTCGATCCTTCGCCTGGGCCGAACAAATCGCGCGCGGCGCCGGAGCCCACCCGACCCGCTCACATTGACGCCCAACCCCGCGGGTCGATCGAGCAGGCTTCAGCCCGCCCCTTTCGGGACGGGCTGAAGGAATCCGCGTGTGAACGACCTGCGGCCCTCAGCGGCCGGACATCCACTGCAAGTGCTAGGCGGGACCACGCTCCGGGGGCATCGTGCCTGTCGACGTCACCGTGGTGCTGGACTCGCTGGGAGGCGGCGGCGGGGTGGGCTCCGGCGGAGCGGAGCTCTGGGCCTGCGCCGCAGCCTGGCGGACCTTGCCGGCGGCCGCCTGGCTCTGCTCGTACCACGACTGCGTCAGCTGCTGGGCGACATCGCGACCGCCAAGGCCGAATGCCAGCCCGAACGCCAGCGCGAGCGCCCCGACGACGCCGATGAACAGGATGTTGACCAGGTTCGCAGCGATGCCGATCTGGTTGATCGCGATGATCACGGCGAAGGCGATGACCGCGATCTCGGCGATGCGGCCGAGGATGGGGGCATTGGAGAAGCCCATGTTGCCCGCCCCGACCTCGATGAGGCCGCGCAGGAAGCGACCCAGCAGGGGCGCCACGAGCAGGATCACCGCCGCAACGATCAGGTTCGGGATCCACAGGATGACCTGGTTGAGCAGATCGGAGATCTGGGTCAGCCCAAGAACGTTGGCCGCTGCGACCAGGAAGACCAACCGGACGATCCATTTGACGAGCTCACCGGCGATCTTGCTTGGGACGAGCGATGAGCCGGCCTGGCCGTACATCTCGCGGCCGCCGTGCTGAGCGAACAGTCGATCGGCACCGGCCTTCTCGAGCACGGTCGAGACGATCCGGGCGAGGATCCCTGAAAGGATCCAGCCGATGAGCAGGATGAGCAGCGCGCCGATGACGGCCGGGATGGCCGCCAGGAAGTTGTTGATCGCTGTGCTGACTGCCAGGAAAACGGAGTCTCCCCACGTCTGGATCTCGGTGGTGGGCATGGATTCTCTCCCTCGGGATGGTGCCTGGATGTTTGCAGGACCATCATGCGCCCACCGTGACACCCCGGTCACCTCACGCGCGGGGCACCTTGCATCTCCGTGCCACGTTCCTAGCTCACCATCGCGAACGCGCGCACCGGAAAGGAGCCGAACCCAGCGACCCGGACCGGGACGGCGAAGAAGCGGAAGCCCGTCTCGGGCAGCTGGTCGAGGCCACGCAGGTGCTCGACGATCGGAATGCCCGCCTTCAGGAGGCCACTGTGGGAGGGGCGGTGCAGATCGGCGGTATCGTCGATGTTGAGGGAATCGATGCCGACCAACGCTGCACCCGAGTCGATCAGGTAGCCCGCCGCGTCCGCGGTCAGGAAAGGGTGGCCCTCCCCGTACTTCTCCGTCCCCCAGTGTCGATCCCAGCCGGTCTGCACGAGGACCGCTTTACCTCGCACATCGAGGTCCCGGAAGGTGGCGGCCGAGATGGCCCGAGCCGCGGCGGCTGCCGTGAGGGCGCGGCCCGAGATATTCGTCCGCAGCACGACGCCCTCGAGATCGGCGACCCGCTCCAGCGGTAGTTGCGCGAGGTCCTGGCCGTCGGTATAGCGATGGAAGGGGCTGTCCAGGTAGGTGCCCGTGTTCGCGATGATCTCGATCTTGCCGATCGAGAACTCCACCCCGGGGGCGTAACGCGAGCGCGAGTCCTGCCGGCTCAGATGCTCGGAGATCACTGGCGCAGGCAAGCCGGGGTACGTGATGAGCCCGTCGGTCACGACGTGGTTGAGATCGATCAGCCGGCGCCTCGCATCCACGATCACCAAGGTTAGGCGACCGCGTTGGCAATGTGGCGAGACGTTCGCAGCGGGTTCGACATGCGGAGATCCGGCGCTCCCCGGCTTGACATTCAAGTAGCTGTAGGGTTTAGGGTGACCCCGTGAAGGTCTCCGAGCTCGCAAGGCATGCTGGTGTCAGCCCGGCCGCCGTTCGTTTCTACGAGGCCGAGGGCATCCTGCCCTCCCCCGCTCGCAGCCCGAATGGCTACCGGGACTACGGTGAGGCCGATCTCTGTCGACTGCGACTGCTCGTCTCGCTCCGGGGGCTGGGCCTGGAGCTATCGGAATGTGGGCGCCTGGCCGAGCTATGCCGGTCGGGGCAATGCGAGGTCATGGAGCGACAACTGCTCAAGCGCGTCGGTGAACGACGCGAGGCGGTCGCGAAGGCCCGCGCAGAGCTGGACCATCTCGACCAGGAGCTACAACAGCTCCAGCGCGGCCTCAGTCAGGGCCAGCGCTCACTACCGGTGATCTGTGCGGACGAAAGGAGGTTGGTTCATGCGTCCTGACCGATGCAGCGGCTGTTGCTGCGATGAGCATTGCTGCGGCTGCTGTTAGCCACCCGAGGGCCGGGTCGTACCCGGCCCTCAGCGCGCCTCCAGGCGTAGCATCGCCCTGGAGGTGACGAGATGCCCGAAGGATCCAGCCCCAAGCGCGAGCGCCAGTACGAGCACATCAAGGACTCGTACCAGGAGCGCGGGCGCTCGGAGGACAAGGCCGAGGAGCTGGCCGCGCGCACCGTGAACAAGCAGCGGCGCGACGCCGGAGAGACCAAGGGGTCGAGGGAGAAGTCGGGCGGCTCGAAGAAGAAGTTCTAGGGGCCGGGGTATTATGCCGACCGGTCGATGGCGAGTGGCCAAGCGGTAAGGCGCCTGACTCTGGATCAGGAGATCGAAGGTTCGAATCCTTCCTCGCCAGCCATACCACATTATCTAGCGGTCCGATCGGTTCGAGAGCGCTACATCTTGTGGTCCGGGCCCCTTAGGCGCACATCTCGGA
>JACDFU010000188.1 GCA_013815585.1 Chloroflexota bacterium | reverse complement strand
CCTGCTTCGCGAAGTCCTCGCTTTCGGTGCGGATGGTGTGGCGGATGATCCGGTCGCGGTCGCGTCCTCCCCCGCGCGGGCCCTTGCGCATCTCCGGCGAGACCCGCGCCGTGACGCCATCGAAGAACCCCCAGCACGCCCGCAATAGCGTTATCCCGCGCTCGAGCTCCGCCTCGCTCATCGGCCCGTGCTCGGTCGCAGAGGGCGAGAAGGAGATGCCCCAGAAGTCGGTCGAACCCGTACCGACCTTCTCTTCAATGATCTCGAGTTGCCCGGCGGTGTCGAACTCGCGTTCCAGCCCGGCGAGGTCCGCGATCGGCCGGTAGCGCTCCCGATAGGACTCGAGCGTCTCCAGAGCGAGCTCGGCGCTCTTCGCGCCCCGACTCCACCCTGGCCAGTCGATGCCGAAGGCCACGGACCGCTTTTCCTTGGGCCCTCGTTCGATGACCGTGCGGACGGGCATAGCTCAGTATAGCATCGGACAATGTCTCCTCGGACGGACGGCGGGGTGGCGACAGCGGCTGGACGACGGAAACTCGACGTGGAGCGGCAGCAGGGCATCGCTGTGAAGAGACTCGCGGGTGGATCGATGCGCACGATGTGCTGCGCGATTGGTGTACGGCTCCGTGATCGGCATCGCGGACTAAGGTGGCTCCCGGGTCCGGGCTCCCTCTGTCTGACTTCGTAGCCCTCTGAGAGCCGCTGCGTGCTGGTGGGCGGAACCTTCCACTATCGGAAAAGACACTGGAAGACGGAGGTTGTCGTCGCCTCGCTCGAGATGCTCAGCGGCCGCTCCAAGAAGGAGTACGCCAAGGAGGCCCAGGCCGTGGCCGAGGCTCCCGACGATGCTCCGCCCGCGAACGGTGCGTCCGAGGACGACCTGGAGGCCGTCGTCGCCATGTGACTCATCGGGCGGCGGGGCTCATCCCCCGGCCTCGTCGCCCGCCCAGCGGCCGTCGGTTTACTGTTGCGGCTGACATGGTCGAACCGGCTCGCTCCCGCCGACCCCGCCTGCTGATGGCACTAGCTGTCCTTGTTCTCGGCCCAGCCGATCCTGAAGGCCTACGCCCGCAAGCACCGGACCGCGCCGCTCAAGTAGGGCGCGACCGCTGGAGGCCCGGGACGCGAATGGAGTCGCGCTTCCGGGCCTTTTCCATACCGGTCGATAAGTGGCCGGTAAGTGGTGGTCGGCACAAGATGTTGTGGGCCAGGGCTGCGCGAACCACCACGGCTGGTTATCATCTCGGCCATGGCGATGCAGGTCCCGCGGCCGCTCTCAGACGAGGACGGCCCCCGCGCCCGGCTGATCGTGCCGGAGGCCGTTCAGGCCCCCGAGTCGCCCGCGGCTGAATTGGACCCCGCTTCCGACCTGACCGCCAGCCTCGCCGGCCAGACGTTCGGGACCATTCTCGCCGACCCGCCCTGGCGATTCGTGAACCGGACGGGCAAGGTCGCTCCCGAGCACAAGCGCCTGTCGCGCTACGAGACAATGACCCTCGGTGAGATCAAGGCGCTGCCGGTGGCCGACTTCGCGGCCGACAAGTCGCACCTCTACCTCTGGACGCCGAACGCGCTCGTGGCCGACGGGATTCCATTCACCGACGGTGAGTTAGCGTTTGTGGCCGCTTCTCTATTCCTGCCTAGCATTGCCCCATGAGCGAGAAGCGAACGACTGCTCGGGCATTCCACGACGCCGTCGGAGTCGAGGACTGGCGGGTCCTTTTCTCTGGCGCCCACGCCTACTTCCACGTCGGATCGTTCGCGGAAGCAGCAAGGTTTGTGGCCGCGATCGCCGAAGTTGCGGAGGTTGTGGGCCACTTCCCCGACGTGGACGTGCGACCCGAGGGAGTCACAGTCCGGACTGCCTCCGGGGAGTACGGAGCTCTGAGCCATCGTGATGTCGAGCTGGCACGCCAGATTTCGGCAGAAGCTCGGAAGTTGCGGATCGAGCCGGACCCCTCCCAGGTCCAGGTCGTGGGCATTGCGGTGGCACAGGATGCAGGCAGCGACGTAGGTCCGTTTTGGGCCGCAGCCCTCGGGTACAGGAGCCTTGGACCGAAAGAAGACGTCGTCGATCGGCACCGACGTAACCCGCACGTGTCGTTCCAAAGCCTCCGCCCTCCCAAGCCGGGGCGTGGCCGGACCCACATCGACGTCAGCGTGCCGGCCGATCAGGCCGAAGCAAGAGTCGCGGCAGCACTCGAAGCTGGCGGACGCCTGGCGGACGGTACGCATGTGCCCCATTGGTGGACACTCGCGTCGCCCGAGAACCACGGTGTCGACATCGCGGCTTGGCCGGACTTCGAGGACGACGAGGAGGACTGAGCCATGGCGGCACCCGTCATCAACTCACCCGCGCACCTCGAACATCGCATCAAGACGCCCGATGGCCGGACTCTGGCCGTTGCCGAATGGGGCGACCCAGATGGTCTGCCGGTGATCGCAGTGCACGGCACGCCTTGGCGGTACGGTCACGGAGCGCTGTAGTCACTGGCTCTAGGTGCCGCGACTCAGTTATACGGTCAGATTGAGCGTGAAAATGGTGGTTGGTGGGCGACACTGGACTCGAACCAGTGACCTCTTGCATGTCAAGCACTTCCGCCTGAGCGCTGTGCTATGAGCGTGGTGGGCCGAGCGATAACACCTCAGTTATGCGGTCACGGTTTCCGCAGGCCCGGCGCCTCTGAACCGCTCGCGCGAGAGTCAGGCCTCGGCCCCGGGCGCAATTGAGCCGGAACAGGAGGTGGGCGCGTTCATCAGCCTCGACGTCGGCCCTTTCAGCGCCGCCGTTCGTGGCGCCGACGGGTGTCACACCGCTTCGCTCGTTAACGCAACCACCACCACCGCGGCAACGCTCCGACCGATCGCGTCCTGCCGATGCCATCCCGAAGTCGTTGTCGGTCCCTGCCGGTGGCCACGGCCCCCAACACCGGCAGCCAGAGCAGCCAGCCCGCTGAGCGCGGCACGCCGAACACCAGTGAGTCGGACGAACCACCTAACCCGCCGACCGCGACGAGCGCGATCCCGGCGCCAAAACCCAGGAACAGGAGCGAGGCTACCGACGCCAGGAGCCATCCCGTATTGACGCGCCGACGCGCGACTCGCCGAACCATTGGACTGCCTCAGTGTCTGCAATAATGTGTGTACGCGGCAGCTCGACTGATCACGCGGGGACACATGATGGCACTCCGAATC
>JACDFU010000187.1 GCA_013815585.1 Chloroflexota bacterium | reverse complement strand
CACCGCCGCCGGACGAGCAGGCGGCGACCAAAATCACGGTCAGCAGGAGCAGCGGCAGGCGGGCGGTTGCGGTCATCGGGCGGTGCCTCGTGCCTCGTGGCGGTCGTGCCGGGGATGGGCCGGGGGCGCCGCGGCCCGCGACTCGAGCCGACGGGTCGCGAGTCGCCGCCATCAGCCCTTGATGCCGGATGACGTGACGCTCTGGACGATGTAGCGCTGGGCGAAGATGTACAGCAGCAGGACCGGCACGGCGGCCAGGACCGCGCCCGCCATGAGCAGTCCGAACTGGGTCGAATACGTGCCCTGGAAGTTGCGCAGCCCCGGCGACAGGGTGCAGCCGGCTCCCTGGCAGGTCACCAGCGGCCAGAGGTAGTCGTTCCAGTAACCGATGAAGGTGATCACGCCGAGGGTCGCGAGCGAGGGCCCGGCCAGCGGCAGGACGACCGAGAAGAACGTCCGGAACCGGCCGGCGCCGTCGACGTAGGCCGCCTCCTCGAGCTCCACCGGGATGCCGAGAAAGAACTGGCGCATGAAGAACACGCCGAACACGCTGGCCAGACCCGGGAGCATGAACGCGGGCCAGGTGTTGAGCAGCTTGAGCTGGCTGATCAGGAGGTACTGCGGGACGAGGAACATGATCCCCGGCAGCAGGAGGGTCGTGATCAGCAGCGAGAAGAGCAGGTTCTTGAATGGGAAGTCGATCCGCGCGAAGGCGTAGGCGGACAGCGACGTCAGCAGCAGGGTCAGGATCGTCCCGACGGTCGCCACCCCGACGCTGTTGAACATCCAGCGGAAGACCGGTGTCTGCCCACCCGACTGCACGAGCCGCTCGAAGTTGGCGAGGCTCGGGTTGGCCGGGATGAACCCGCGATCGCGGAAGACCTCGCTCTCGACCTTGAGCGAGGTCGAGAGCATCCAGACCAGCGGCAGGATGAAGAACAACGCGATCAGGATGAGGACCAGGTAGAGCATCACCTTGCCGGGCGTGAACGCGCTCCGCCGCGTGGCAGCCGACCCGGCGCGGGTGCGTGCGGGCGCCTCCGCCTCGATGGTTCCAGCCATGGCGGACCTCCTAGGCTCGTTCGGAGCTGAAGAAGCGGAAGTTGATGACGCTGACCACGACCATCACGACCGCCACCACGACGGCCATCGCCGCCGCCAGCCCGATGTCGAAGGGCGAGCGGAAGCCGGTGTTGTAGAGGTGCAGCAGCACCGGGGTCGTCTGGGCGGTGGGTGGACCCCCGTTGGTCATGATCTGCGGCTGCCCCACCAGGTTGAACGAGGCGATGATCTGGAGGGTGATCACCAGCAGCAGGATGGGCCGCAGGCTGGGCAGCGTGATGTTCCGGAACTGCTGCCACTTGTTGGCGCCGTCGATCGACGCCGCCTCATAGAGGTCGGCCGAGATCGCCTGCATGCCCGCCAGCAGGATGATCGTGTTGAAGCCGATGGTCCACCACACGGTGGCGATGAGGATCGACAACCAGGCCCACGGCTGCGAGCTCAGCCAGCCGGGCGATGTCAGCCCGAACCAGCCGAAGATGTCGACGATCAGGCCGCCCCGACTCTGGAAGATCCAGAACCAGAGCAGGCCGACGACCGCGACGGACAGCGTCCATGGCGCGAAGTAGATCGCCCGGAAGAAGGTCCGCCCCCGGAACTTCGCGTTGAGGATCGCTGCCAGCCCCAGGGCCACGGCAATCAGCGCCGGCACGCTCATGAGCACGAACAGGACCGTGTTGAGGAGCGTCTGCCAGAACCGCTGGAACTGGCGGTGTGAGGGGTCGAACAGCTGCCGGTAGTTCTCCAGGCCGACGAACGCGCCGTTGATCCCGCTGAAATTGTCTGCATCGAGGAGGCTGATGTACAGGCCGGAGAAGAAGGGATAGCCGATCATGAAGGCGAAGACCGCCAGATGCGGCAGGATGAAGAGGTAGGGGACCCACCACTTCTCCCCGATCCGCCGCCGGACGTCCGCTCTGGTCCGCTTGCCGCCCACGCTCGGGGCTGGCGGCGCGTTCATGGTCACCGGGGCGGCCCTCCCACCTCAGAGAGATGTGGCGATGCGGGGAGCATGCGCCCCCCGCATCGACCGATCGTTCCGCCGTCAGACGGTCAGAACCCGTACTTCTCCTTGCTCTCGGCGAGGATGTCCGTGTAGGTCGCCGCGGCCTCGTCGAAGCCCGGCTTCGGGTCGCCGCCGTTGACCAGCGTCTCGAGGAGCTTCTCGGTCACGCCGCCCGGACCGCCGAGCATGTCGGCGGAGCCGGGGATGGGCGGCGGGAAGCGCGCCGCGTCGAACTGGGCGGCAACGTCCGGGATGTACGGGATCTCGGCGAACGCCGGGTCCTCGCGCACCTCGTTCCGGGCCGGGATCTGGCCGGCCTTGGCCCACTCGGCGGAGTTGCCCGAGAGCCAGCTGATGAAGTGCTTCGCTCCCTGGAGCGTGTCGCCCTCGGCGGACTTGCTGATGGCCAGGGTGTGGGAGCCGGCCCACACGCCCGGGTTCTCGAAGATCTGCGGGATCGGCGCCGCGCCGAAGTCCTCACCCAGCGCGTCGGCGAACCGGGTGGTCTGCCAGATGCCGGTGATGGCCATGCAGCTGTCAGCGCTCTCGAAGCTGCTCACCTCGGCGTCGGCCTCGACGTCCTGCGGGTGCAGCCCCTGCTCGATCAGGCCGCGCATGTAGTTGCTGGCGTTGACCGCGGCGTCGCTGTTGAAGGTCGCCTGGGAGTAATCCGCGTTCGTCCACTCGCCGCCGCCCTGGTAGAACAGGCTGGCCCAGAAGAGCGAGGCCGAGAAGAAGTGGTTGCTCCAGACCGGGCCGGTCTTGCCGGCGTCCTTGCAGGTCTGGAGGGCCGCCTCGAACGACGCCTTGTCGGTCGGCGGCTCGGGGATGACGGACTTGTTGTAGTAGAGGGTCGCCGGGTGGACGTCGAGCGGGATCGAGTACTGCTCGTCCTTCCACATGGTGCCGGCCCAGACGGCCTCGCTGAAGTCCGCCTCCGACAGGCCGAGCTGCTCGGTCAGGTCGCCGATCGGCTGCACGATGCCCTGGGCGGCATAGAGGGCCAGCTGGTCGATGTGCATGATCATCATCGCCGGGAGTGTGCCGCCGGCATTGGCGTTGTTGATCTGGGTGTAGTACTCCGGCAGGCGCTGGAGCGTCACCTTGACGTTCGGCGTCTCCTCGTTGTAC
>JACDFU010000010.1:5400-31160 GCA_013815585.1 Chloroflexota bacterium | reverse complement strand
GTGCCGGGGCGACGGCAACCGGCCGCGGCGTGGCGACAGGCGTGGGCGTGGGCGTGGGGACCAGCAGGCTGTCGCCCACCGCGCCCGCGGCGGGCGGACGGTTCTCTCGCCCGATCGACGGATCGGGCAGACGCTCCCCGAGCGGCGCGGAGAGTGGCCGCTGGTCGTCGACGACGGGCTCACTGGGAGCCGCCTGCGGTCGCTCGGAGGCGCCCGCGGACAGGCGAGATGCTGCTCCCGGTGCCGCAGCCGCACCGATGAGGTCGGCGCCTGCCTCGGGCCGCGTTCCTGCGACGGGTGCAAACGCTGCCGGAACGAGCGTCGCGATTGGCTCCGGGGCACGGGCCGACGTTGACGGATTGGGCACGAGAATCAGGGCGAGCGAGAGGGCGGAAGCGACCGCTGCGGGGGCTGGCGTCCTGCGCCAGAAAGACGGTCGCGGCCACACCCGCTCCGGCGCCGCGGCGCCTTCGCTGGGGTTGGGCACGGCGGGCACGTTAGCAGAGGAGGCTGAATCGCGCTCGTGTCGGGTCTGGTGCGGTTCGTAACAGGCGCATTGCGGCCCGGTGCTAGATTGCGGCGATGAAGGACCCCTGGCTCGATCGGGAGCGCTCGTGGCAGCGTCAGACGTTGGACCCTGCTCTCGAGCGGGCGCTAGAGCGGCGGACGCGGTTCAGCACGATCAGCGACGTCGAGGTGGAGCGACTCTACGGACCCACCAACTGGCAGGCGGAGAGCTTCGACCCGCTGCGGGAGGTGGGCTTCCCCGGCGCGCCGCCCTTCACCCGTGGGATTCACCCGAGCGGCTACCGCAGCCGACTCTGGACGATGCGCATGTTCGCCGGGTTTGGGACGGCGGAGGAGACGAACGAGCGCTTCAAGCAGCTGCTGGCGGCAGGCCAGACCGGCCTTTCGATCGCCTACGACATGCCCACGCTGTATGGCTATGACACCGACGATCCCGAGGCGGCCGGCGAGTTCGGCACCTGCGGTGTCGCGGTCAGCTCGCTGGCCGACATGGAGCTTCTGCTCGACGGCCTTCCCCTCGACGCGATCTCTACCTCGATGACGATCAACTCGCCCGCCGCACCGATCTGGGCGATGTACATCGCCGCCGCGGAGAAGAGGGGGGTGCCGCGGGCGCGCCTGGAGGGGACGCTCCAGAACGACATCCTCAAGGAGTTCATCGCACAGAAGGAATTCCTCTTCGCCCCCGAGCCATCGATGCGGCTGGTGACGGACACGATCGAATTCGGCACGCGCGAGATGCCTCGCTGGAACACGATCTCGATCAGCGGCTATCACATCCGTGAGGCGGGCTCGACCGCTGTCCAGGAGCTTGCGTTCACGATCGCGGACGGGCTCGCCTACATCGATGCGGCCATCGCGCGGGGTCTGCGCGTGGACGATTTTGCGCCGCGGCTCTCCTTCTTCTTCAACAGCCACAACGACTTTTTCGAGGAGATCGCCAAGTACCGCGCGGCTCGACGCGTCTGGTACAGGCTGATGACCCAGCGATACCAGGCGGAGAACGAGCGCTCGACATGGCTGCGCTTCCACACCCAGACAGCAGGCGTTTCGCTGACCGCGCAGCAGCCGCTAAACAACCTTACTCGCGTCGCGATCCAGGCGTTGGCAGCGGTCCTCGGTGGGACCCAATCACTGCACACCGACGGTTACGACGAGGCCTGGGCCGTCCCCTCGGCGGAGGCCGCGCTGCTGGCGCTCCGCCAGCAGCAGATCATTGCGGCGGAGACGGGTGTCATCAACACGGTCGACCCCCTGGGCGGCTCCTGGTTCGTGGAGTCGCTGACGAACGAGACTGAGCGGGCGGTCTGGCGCTACCTCGAGGAGATCGATGCCTTGGGCGGGATGGTCGCCGCCATCGAGACGGGGTATCCGCAGCGCGAGATTGCCGATGCTGCCTACCGCTTCCAGCAGGAGTTCGACGCGGGAGAGCGGCAGGTGGTGGGCGTCAACCTTCACGCTGACCCGGAGGAGGTCATCGAGATCCCCCTCCTGGAGGTCAGCGACGAGAGCTTGAAGCGGCAGTTGTCGCGTCTCGAAAGGGTGCGTCGCGAGCGCGACCCGGCCCGGCTGGCATCGGCACTCGCCCGCCTCCACGAGCTTGCGGCGCGGCCCGGATCGTCCGACACGAACCTGATGCCGGCGCTCATCGAATGCGCCAACTCTTATGGGACGCTTGGGGAGATGTGCGGCGTTCTGCGCTCCGTGTTCGGCGAGTACCGCGAGCCCGTCGCCGTCTGACACCACCGACGCTGGCGGGGCGTCCGGTTCGCGTCGGCCGGTTGCGGAGGCTTCGGCGCGGGGCCACCATCAGCCCATGGAGGAGCGTCCGGAAGCCGCGAGCCTCGTGCAGCTCCTCGACGAGCTGGCGACGGCAATGCCGGGGATCGAGTGCGTTGCCGTGGCGGGACGCGTGGAATACCGTCGTGATGGCCGCTCGGTTGCGCTGCGCGGCCCCACGGAGCTGCGCTTCCGCGTCGGCCGCGCTGTGGCCGCCGCGGCCCTGACCACGCCCGGGGCTCGACGCGCGCCGGAGGGAGCGGAATGGGTCGCCCTCGGCATCGGAGCCGCCGACCGCTTCTCGATGGATCGCGTCCGTGCCTGGTTTGAGCTGGCCGCCCGCGGGGGCCGCTGAACGCCCAGGAACGGCCGCAGCTGACACGAACGCGCTGGCCAGCCGCAAATCGCGCTGGCCACCCCTCGCAATTTTCAGATATTCGCCCCCGTGGTGTTAGCCAGAGCGCGGGAGGTTTCTTTCACGGTCCGGCGCGGATTTGGCGCCAATCCGCCAACTCCTACCAGCCTCGCGAGTACGTGAAGGAAGCTGGTCGCCAACACCGGCCGACGTTTCGACCAAGAGCACGGGGACGGGTAGGTGAAAGGAGGAAGGGGACGCCAAGCGCTGATCAGGGAGCGGTACTCGTCAGGGCAATACCTGAAAGGTCGACGTGGATCTGATCGCCTGACCCTGCACGCGACCGTGCTCTAACGGTCGATCCCGGATATCGCCTGTTCGATAGCGGCCAGGCGACCGCAGGGGTCAGGCGTTCCCAGCGGTCAGGCGTCCGCCTTCTGCGCCTGGCTGAACTGCTCGAGCCCGAACTGCTGCTCCAGCTGCTCGAGCGGCTTGAAGCCGACCACGCCCTGGGGCTGGGCGCCGGGCTTGAAGAACGCGATCGTGGGAATGCTCATGATGTTGAAGGCCTGCGAAAGGCCCGGGTTCGCGTCGACGTCGACCTTGACGACGTCGACCGCTCCGTCGTACTTCTGGGCGAGCTTTTCCATCTCCGGGGCGACCATCTTGCAGGGTCCGCACCATGCCGCCCAGAAGTCGACCACCACTGGGCGCTCGTTCTTGAGGACGAGCTCCTCGAAGTTTGCATCGGTTGCGACCTTGATCTCCGCCATCTGCTGTGTAGGTCCTTTCTCGCGCCCTGCGCGGGGATCGGCTCGCCTCAGCGGGCGAGCGTCTGGATGAGCCGGTACGCTTCGAGGACCCGCTGGTCCGCGAGGCGATAGAACACCGTGTTGCCGTCCCGCCGGGCCGCGACGAGTCCGGCGCTGCGCAGCACCGACAGGTGCTGGCTCATGTTCGGTACGTGACAGCCAACCTCGCGCGACAGCTCGCTGACCGAGCGTTCGCCAGCGGCCAGCGTCTCGAGGACGCAGAGCCGCTTTGGATCTGCCAGGGCGCGACCAACGGCAGCAAAGCGCTGGCGCTCCGCATCGCTCGAGCCGACGTCAGGCCGGTCCATCTGCTGCACCCGGAAAGCATCTCACTACTTGCGCAAACGCGCAAGTAGTTGGCAGGCCGAACCCCGCGTGCCTGGCGACAGGCCCATGCGGCTGCGATACTCCGCCCGATGGCGTCCCGCCCCGCCGAATCCCGAGACGACCGGCGGCCGGTCCGCGTCCAGGCCCGTCCACAGCCCCGCGCGCACGCGCGCTCGGCCATCGCCCCCGTCGTGGCGGTCGAGCCGCGGGGCAGCAGCCCCGCCCAGCTCACTGCGTCCACCGTCCGGGTCAATACGCTGATGCTTGCCCTTGCCACGGCCGTCGGCCTGGCCATCGTGCAGCTGCAGTCAGCCCTTTCGGCGATCAGCATGGAAGTGATCACTGGGCAGGCCGCGGTGGCCGGCCTGGGCCCGGCACTCTACTTCCTCGGAAATGGAGTAGCGGCGGTGCCGGCGGGTCGGCTCATGGACCGGATGGGGCGGGTGCCCGGTATCTCGATCGGCTTCCTCATGGCTACCGCGGGAGCGGGGCTGCTGTTCGCCGGGACGGCGTTCACCAACGTGGTGGTGTTCCTCGTCGGTCAGCTCGCGCTGGGCGCCGGGCTCGGCGTGGTCCAGTTGGCGAGGGCAGGTGCGGCTGACATGTATCCGCCCGAACGTCGCGGAACGGGGATCGGCTTCGTTCTCGTTGGCGCGGCGGTGGGAGCCATGATCAGCCCGATCCTTTTCAACCCGCTGCTCACCGGCCGCTCCGTGAATGCAGCGTCACTCTCCGCGCCGTGGCTGCTGGCCTGCGCCGTCGCTGCCTTGGGCGCGGGGCTGGTCTGGGTCATCCGCGTCGACCCCCTGACCCTCGCCCGCGGCGGCGACGCGCCGACGAGCCCGAGCTCGCGGGAGACAGGGCGGTCCCTGCGGCTCATCTACGCAGCGCGGGGCGCGCGGTCCGCGCTGGTGGCGGGAATCGCCGCCCAGATGGTGATGACGAGCGGCATGATGCTGGTATCGCTGGAGATGCGACACCACGGTCATGACCTCGCCACGATCTCAGGGACCCTGGCGGTGCACTTCGTCGCGATGTTTGGCCTGTCGCCGATCGTCGGCGTCCTGGCGGATCGGGTCGGCCGGCGGCATACGCTGATCGGTGGTCTGCTCGTCATCGCGGCGGGCGTGGCGCTCCTGCCGGTGAGCATGGAGCTGACCACCCTCCTGCCCGCGATGTTTGCCCTCGGCCTCGGCTGGAACGCCACCTACCTGGGTGCCACCGCCGTGATCGCGGACGGCACCGAGCCGACCGAGCGTGCCAGGGCCCTCGGAGCGGCGGATCTCCTCTCACTGGTCGGCGCGGCCCTGGCCGCAGCGCTGTCCGCCGCGCTGCTGGCGGCCATGGGCCTGCTCGTGGTGGCCGCGCTCGGCGTCCTGTGTGCCTTGTTCCCCGCCGCGTTCCTGACAGGCCTCTTGCAACGCCTTCCCACGCCCGCGCGTGCCTGATCAGTCGGTCGTCCCGGGGACGCCCAGCGAGATGCGCTCCGCCCATATCATCGCGGCGCGAGCGGTCATCGCCGGGCGCGTCGTCGAGACCCCGATGCTCTCGTCGCGAACGGCGGCACGAGTGGCAGGTGCAAGGTCCGGCCGTCCCCTCGGGGCAGGCTCGGCGACCGACGGCGAAGCGCGCCTGTTTCTGAAGGCGGAGCACCTCCAGGTCACGGGCTCCTTCAAGCCGCGAGGTGCCGTCAACCGTGTCGCCAATCTCCGGGCCAGCGAGCGGCGTCGTGGGCTGATCTGTATCTCGGCCGGTAACCATGCACAGGCGGTGGCCTATTCCGCGGCGACCCAGGGCATCCAGGTCACCGTGGTCATGCCGGCCGGTGCCTCGCGAGCGAAGGCGGCCGCGACGGCAGCATACGGCGCGGAGGTGATTCTCCACGGCGCCGACGTCGGCGAGACCTTTGCCCGCATGGAGCAGCTCCGCGCCCAGCGTGACCTGGTGTTCGTGCCCCCGTTCGACGACCCGCACGTGATCTGTGGCCAGGGCACGGTCGGCCTGGAGATCCTCGAGCAGCTCCCCGAGGTCGACGTCGTTGTCGTCGGGGTGGGCGGTGGCGGGCTCATCTGTGGGATTGCGGTCGCGCTGAAGGGCCAGCGACCGGGGGCACGCGTGTACGGAGTTGAGCCAGCAGGCAGCCGCGCCCTCTCACTGGCGCTGGAAGCGGGACGGGTCGTGCCCGTGCGGCCCGAGTCGATCGCCGACGGCCTTGGCGCACCGTTCGCCGGCGAGTGGACGCTCGATCTGGCGGGTCGGCATGTCGACGCGATGCTCACCGTGAGCGACCCGGAGATTGCCTCCGCGATGCGCTTCGGTCTGGAGAGGATGAAGCAGCTGCTGGAGCCTGCCGGCGCTGCTGCGTTGGCCGCGGTCCTCTGTGGGCGGGTGCCCTACGCCGAGGGCGACACCGTCTGCGTGGTCGTCTCGGGCGGCAACGTGGACCTCGATCGACTTGCCGACCTCCTGGCACTCAGTCCCGACGCTGCGGCATGAGGCCCTCCGAACCTCGGGGCAGCGGCACCCTCACTCGACATCGAGCCCGTGCAGTCGGTTGTCCTCGATCCCCGCGTGATGGGCGAGTTCGTGCAGGACCGTCCGGCGAACCTCTTCGGCCAGCTCACCGGGATCAGGGAAGTCTTCTTCCAAAGCCAGCCGAAAGAGGCTGATCTTGTTGGGGAACGGCACCAGGTCGGACCCATACTCGGTGGCAGGCGTCCCCTCGTAGAGCCCGTAGAGCCCGTCATTCTCGTCGTCGCCACCCAGTCGCAGTTGCTCGGCTGATGGCTCGTCCTCGATCACGATGGCCACGTCCTCGAGGAGCGGCTGGACGGTCGCCGGCAGCATCTCCAGGACGCGCTCCACGAGGCGCTCGAATGGCTGGTGACGCTGACGCGGCCCTAGCTGAGCACGTCTGGCCGGCTGAAGCCGAGCGGCTTCGCCTCGACGTCGGAGTGGCACGTGGCGATGCTAGCGCCATCGGGGGCGCCCGGTCCGACCGTCAGGGGCCGTGGCGGGCCGGCGCGACGCGTACCGTGGAGGCATGACCCGGGGTCCGGATTCCCTGGTCGTCACCGTGGACACGGGCGATCAGATTCACTACCTCGATTGGGGTGGGTCTCGGCACCCGCCGTCCATGGTGCTGGTGCATGGGCTGGCGCAAACTGCCTGGACCTGGAGCCCGGTGGCGCGTCGCCTTGCAGCAGCTTCCAGGCGGGTCCTGGCGATCGATCTGCGCGGGCACGGCCTCTCGGATGCGCCACGCCACGGCTATGACCTTGGGTCGCTCGCCTTCGACCTGCTGACCGTGATGGCGGCGAACGATCTGGACCTCGAGTCTTCTCGCGACCCGGTCGTCCTCTGCGGGCACGGTTTCGGCGCCATGATCGTGGCGGAGGCTGCGCGGCTTCGACCGGCCGCAGCGTCGGCGGTGGCGCTGGTCGACGGTGGCTGGGAGAACCTCGATGAGGCCACGGGCCTCAGCCCGGCTGAGTTCCTTCGCGGCCTGGCGGAGCCACCCGAGGTCCTTGGCTCGATGACCGCGTTCCTGGCCGACCGCCAGGGCTACGATCCAGGGACCTGGGACGCGGACCAGGAACAAGCGGCGCGCGCCACGGTCGAGGAGAAGCACGCCGGCCATGTTGTGCCGGTGACGCGGCGCGACGTGCTGGCGGCCTGCGTCGAAGGGATGTTCGCCTACCGACCGCTGGAGGTGCTGCCGGCGGTGGCTGCCTCGCTGCTCGTCGCCGTGGCCGAGACGGTCAGCGCCGACGATGAAATGGCGCGCGAGCGCAATCTCGCGCTCGAGGACGTCCTACGCGCTCGAGTCGTCGCAGGCCTGCCGGCCGCTCGGGTGATCCGCTACGCGGGCGCAGGCCATAACCTGATGCGCTATCGAGCCGCCGAGTTGTCGGCTGAGTTGGCGGCGCTCGGCAACGGGTGAGTTGAGTGCCCGTCGGCCGGAAACGGGTGCCGCCCCGTTACCAGCGCTCGTAGGCAGGGTGGCCGGGCCGCACGGCGACGAACGTGGCGCGACCCGTGGCGCAGATCGCGCCCCCGGCCTCCAATGCTGCCTCCACCACGACCCGGTCATCGGTCGCATCCACCGCCCTGGCTCGAAGGTGAAGCGGCCCCTGGGTGGGAGTCGGCCGCAGCAGCCGCACCGCGAACTCCGCGGTGACCGTGGTCGGCGGCCGATCGGCGCCTCGCTGCCTCATGAGCTCCGTTGCCGCGGTCCAGTTGCTGTGGCAATCGAGCAGCGTTCCGATGATTCCGCCGTTCAGCACGCCGTCAAAGGCCTGGTGATGTGGCGAAGGGATCCATTCGGCAACGACCTCGTCCCCATCGCGCCGGCTTCGGACATGCAGCCCCTCGGGGTTCGCCGGGCCACAGCCGAAACAGATGCTGTCCGGTGCGTATTGCTCCTGCAGGCTTATTTCCACCGACTGCCCCTCTGGATGGCGAAGGTCGCCTCGTGGCCACCCGGCGTCCGAAGGTCATGCCGTCTCCACGATGAGACTCACGCGTGGGTGCCATTTACGCACCGGGTGCGTATTAAGTCCACGGGGCCACATTAGTTCCCAAATCACCGGCCCGCGGAATCGGGGGCGGCAGGTTGCTGAGCGTGAGAGGCGTCAATCGGGACGCTCGGAAGCTGGCGTCCGCCGGCACAAAGACGGCATGACTGGACTTATTACGCACCCCATGCGTAAGCGGTTCCGAATATCGGCGGGAGCGCAGATATTACGCGCCCCATGCGTAAGCGGCCCTGGAGTCCCTGACAGCCGCGGCGACGCGCATTCCGGCGCCCGCAAAGCGGTCCCCCAGGCGGGAGGGCGTACCATGCCGAGCATGGACATCGCCATCGTGCTGATCGTGATCCTGGTCCTCGTGCTCCTGTTCCGGGGTCCCCAGACGCTTCCCCGGCTGGGCGAGTCGCTCGGTCAGGCGATTCGGGGCGTGCGTCGAGCCGCCAACGAGAGCTTCGAGGGAGACCGGCCCCCCGACGATCAGACCGCGGAGCGACCTCCTCACTGACACCGATTCTGCTTCCGTGACCCTGTCGGACCACGTCAAGGCGCTCGTGGAGGAGATCGAGACCGACGACGGCGAGCGCAGGCCGCAGCTCGACCCCTCGCCGGACGGCCGTCCTGGGGCGGGCCGGATTGAAGCGGCCGTCGGCGACATCCTCCTGGAGATCGGCGAGAATCCTGGACGCCAGGGCCTGGTCGGCACCCCCGAGCGCGTCCACCGGATGTACGCCGAGCTGACGGCCGGCTACCACGTCGACCCGGACCGCCTTCTGAACGGCGCGCTCTTCGACGTCGACTACAGCGAGATGGTCGTGGTCCGCGACATTCCCTTCTACAGCCTCTGCGAGCACCACCTCATGCCGTTCTTCGGCACAGCGTCCGTCGCGTACATCCCGCGAGGCCGCGTAGTGGGCCTCTCCAAGATCCCCCGCATCGTGGAGATGTACGCGCGCCGCCTCCAGGTCCAGGAGCGGCTCACCCAGGAGATCGCCGACTTTCTCCAGGTGCGCCTCGAGCCCCAGGGTGTGGGCGTGGTCCTGGAGGCCACGCATCTGTGCACGGTCATGCGTGGGGTCCGCAAGCCGGGCACATCGATGACCACCTCGGCGGTCCTTGGCATCTTCCGCTCCGACGACCGGACACGCGGCGAGTTTCTCGCTCACCTCGAGCGCCGTCCGCCTGGCTCGTAGGCCGGTCGGACCGGCGTACATCGAGCTGGCGGTACGGTGAGGGGCGTGCTGCTGCCCGGCGGGCGGGAGGTGGAGCTTCGCGACTTTGACGAGCCACGGCCGGGCCACGGGCAGGTGGTCCTTCGAATGAAGGCCTCGACCATCTGCGGCAGCGACATCCGCGCCATCTATCGCGAGCACCTGGGCGTCGGCGCCGAGGCCTACCAGGGCGTGATCGCCGGCCATGAGCCGGCCGGAGAGGTCGTGGAGGTCGGACCCGGCGTGAAGCGGCTGGCCGTGGGCGACCGGGTGGCGGTCTATCACATCGCTGGCTGCGGCAACTGCGCCGACTGCCGAGTGGGCTACATGATCGGCTGCAGCGGGCCCGGCCGCGCGGCGTACGGCTGGCAGCGCGACGGCGGCCACGCTGATTACATGCTGGCCGAGGAGGTGACGTGCCTGCGGCTGCCGGACGAGCTGTCCTGGCTCGACGGTGCCTGCGTCGCCTGCGGTTTCGGGACCGCATACGAGGCGCTCCGCCGGATGCAGGTGAGCGGTCGCGACACCCTGCTGGTCACCGGCCTCGGGCCGGTCGGGCTGGCGGCGGCCATGCTCGGGCGGGCCCTCGGAGCTCGGAAGGTCATCGGCACGGACCTCTCCCCGGGACGGCTGAAGCTCGCCACGGAGCTGGGGTTGGTGGATGAGGCAATCGCGGCAGACGACGACGCCCTGACGCGCATCCTCGACCTTTCGGACGGGCAGGGTGCGGAGACAAGCATCGACTGCTCGGGCGCGCCCGGCGCGCGGCTTCTCGCCCTCCGGGGAACCCGCGAATGGGGCCGCTGCGCCTTCGTGGGGGAGGGCAGCTCGGTCACCTTCGAGGTATCGCCGCTTCTCATTCACAAGCAGATCACTCTCTACGGCTCGTGGGTGACGTCGCTCGGACACATGGCCGAGCTGCTCGACCGGCTCGTGCGCTGGAATCTGCACCCGGAGGTGGTGGTGACCGAGCGCTTCCCGCTCGAGCACGCGACGGAGGCCTACCAGGTGGCCGACGGCGGCGACTCGGGCAAGGTCGGCATCGTCTTCGAATAGAACGGCCCGGCTATCATCGGCCGCATGGCCGACCGTCCAATCAAGGTGCTCATCGCGAAGCCTGGGCTGGACGGGCACGATCGAGGCGCGAAGGTGCTGGCGCGGGGCCTGCGCGACGAAGGGTTCGAGGTCATCTATACGGGCCTGCGACAGACACCGGAAATGGTCGTCAGCGCCGCGCTCCAGGAAGACGTCGACGTGGTAGGCCTCTCGATCCTTTCGGGCGCCCACATGACGCTCCTGCCCAGGATCGTGGCGGGCCTGCGCACGCAGGGGCTCGACGACGTGCTGGTGACCGCGGGCGGAATCATTCCCGATGCCGACGTCGCGGCGCTCCAGGAAGCGGGGATCAACCGCATCTTCGGGCCTGGCACGACGATCGGGCAGGTCGCGGAATACATCCGCTCGAACGTCCGCAAAGCCGACGGAGAGTGAGTGGGGCCGGCACGGCTCCCGGCGGCGACCTACCCGGTGTGACCGCCACCGGCGCCGAGCGGGGCCGGGTCCTTGCTGAACGGGCGGCCGGCGGTGAGCGCCTGGCGCTCGCCCGACTTCTGACTGAGATCGAGAACCGGACCTGGGCCGGGGAGGCGGCGCTCCGAATGCTCTACCCGCGGGCCGGTCGAGCGCATCTGATCGGCGTCACTGGTGCCCCGGGAGCAGGCAAGAGCACCCTCGTCGCCGCTCTGGTGGGCGAGGCCCGGAAGGGCGGCCGGGCCGTCGCGGTCCTGGCCGTGGATCCGTCCAGCCCGATCACCGGTGGAGCCATCCTCGGCGATCGTGTCCGGATGCAGTCGTACGCCGCCGATTCCGGCGTCTTCATTCGCTCCATGGCCGCACGCGGTCATGCCGGCGGCCTCGCCACGACGTCGGTCGCCGCCGCAGCCGTGCTGGATGCGGCGGGCTTCGAGCTCGTGCTCATCGAGACCGTCGGCACCGGCCAGAGCGAGGTGGAGGTGGCGGCGATTGCCGACACGACGGTGGTGGTCCAGGCTCCCGAGATGGGCGACGAGGTCCAGGCGATCAAGGCGGGGCTCCTCGAGGTGGCCGACATCGTCGTGGTCAGCAAGGGCGACCGACCCGGCGCCCAGCGGGCGGCCTCACAGCTCCGGGCGATGTTGACCGTGGGTGCCCGGGAGGATCGAGCGGCTGCCGGGCGGCCTCGCCCGAAGCGGCCGGAGGTGCTGCTCGTGAGCGCCGTGTCGGGGGAGGGCGTGGTGGAGCTGCTGGCCGCATTGGATCGCCGGTTCGACCGGGAAGCGAGGGCTGCCGGGGGCGCGGATCGGCCGATCGACGCTCAGCGTCTCGCTCGCGCCGAGGCGCAGCTCAGTGGCGTCCTCAGCGAGCGCATGGCGGATCGACTGCGTGACCCGCGGCGCGCGGCCGATCTCCGGGCTGCCGCCCGCGCGGTGGCCGCCCACGAGATGGACCCATATACCGCCGCCGACCGGCTGCTCGAGTCGCTGTGACTCGCCACGCTCGGAACACGTATCGTCGTGCCATGACAGGGGCGGGAGTTTGATGCGAGCTGTCCTCGTCTGCGGCGCGGGCTTCATGGGCCACGGCATTGCCCAGGTCATGGCTGCCGCAGGCAAGCGTGTACTGCTCTACGAGCCCGAGCGTCAGCGGGCCGAAGCGGGCAGGGACCGGATTGTGAGCAATCTCGAGCGCTCGGTTGCCAAGGGCCGCCTGACCGCCGCTGAGCGCGCCACCCAGCTCAGCCGCATCTCGATCGCAGAGGATCTGGTCGGCGCTGCGCGCGAGGCCGAGGTGGTCGTCGAGGCGATCGTGGAGGATGAGGCTGCAAAGCAGGCGCTCTTCCGCGAGATCGACGCCGCTGCCCCGGCCGATGCCATCGTGGCGTCCAATACCAGCTCCATCAGCATCACCCGCCTGGCCGCAGCCACTCGTCCGGAGCGCCGGGCTCGCTTCTGCGGAATGCACTTCTTCAGCCCGGTTCCGGTGATGCCACTGGTGGAGCTGATCCGGGGTGCGGAGACGGCCGACGCGACCGAGGCGGCGGTCCGGGAGCTGGCGGCCGAGCTGGGGAAGGAGGTGATCGTCAGCGCCGACCGTCCCGGGTTCATCGTCAACCGGATTCTGATGCCCTTCCTGGCCGAGGCGATGCGCGCCTACGAGGAGGGCCTTGGCACGGCGGAGGACATCGACACAGGCGCCCGAGTCGGACTGAACCACCCGATGGGGCCGCTGGCGCTGGCCGACTTCATCGGCCTGGATGTCTGCCTGAACATCATGAACGTGCTCTACGAGGGGATCGGCGGCGACCACTTCGCTCCACCGCGGGTCCTGGAGCAACTGGTATCGGCCGGCCATCTTGGCCAGAAGAGCGGCCGCGGATTCCACGACTACCCGGCAGCCAAGCCGTGACGGCCACGGGTGCGGCGGTCGCCGCGTCGACCGGCCTGACTGACGAGGAGCGACTGCTGCAGGAGACGGTGCGTGATTTTGCCACGCGCGAGCTCGCTCCCGGGGCTGGTGAGCGTGATGAGGCAGAGCGCTTCGAGCGCCCGCTCTTCGAGCGCATGGCCCAACTGGGCTTCACTGCCGCGCCGTTTCCGGAGGAGGCTGGCGGCGCGGGCTTCAGCTACCGCGCCTGGACCCTCGTCATGGAGGAGGTGGCCTATGCCGACATGGCCATGGCCATCACCCTCAGCGTCCACATCCTCTCGCAGTACCCCGTGTTCGCCTGCGGGACCGAGGAGCAGAGAAGGCGGTGGCTCGGCCCCATGCTCACGGGCGAGGCACTTGGTGCCTTCGGCCTCACCGAGCCGCACGCCGGCTCGGATGCATCAGCCATTCGCACCCGGGCCCTCCGCATCGGCGTCGCCGGGAGCCCACAGGCGTATCGGGTCACGGGGTCGAAGATCTGGATCTCCAATGCGCCGGACGCGGAGCGCTACCTGGTCTTTGCGACGGTCGACCCCGATGCCGGCTCGGCCGGCATCACCGCGTTCCTCGTCGAGAAGGGGATGCCTGGCTTTCGCTTGGGGCGCAAGGAGCGAAAGATGGGCATCAAGGCGTGTCCGGCGGCCGAGCTGATCTTCGAGGCCATGGAGGTGCCTGCGGAGAACCGCCTTGGTGCCGAAGGCGAGGGCTACCGGATCGCGCTGTCGGCGCTGGGGGAGGGGAGGATCTCGATCGCGGCAGCATGCACGGGCCTGGCACAGGCGGCGCTGGACGCCGCGGCCCGGCACCTGACCGAGCGGCGGGCGTTTGGAGGACCGCTCTCGGAGCAGCAGGGACTGCGCTTCATGCTCGCCGAAATGGCCCAGAAGGTGGCCGCCGCGCGTGCATTGACCCGGGCGGCAGCGGAGGCAAAGGATCGAGGTGAGCCGATCGGGGAGGCAGCGTCACTCGCCAAGTGGACCGCTTCCGACGCGGCCATGAGCGTCACCACCGATGCCGTGCAGCTCTTCGGTGGGTCCGGTTACTCGCGCGAACTGCCGGTCGAGCGGATGATGCGGGACGCGAAAGGGGCCCAGATCTATGAGGGCACCAACCAGATCCACCGCCTGATCGTGGCCGAGCAGGTGCTGAAGCGGGCCGCCGAAGCCAGGTGACGGCACCGCGCTTCTACGGGAGCGATTCCCTGAACGTCGCCACCTACGACCAGCGGACCGTGCCGGCAGCCGATGGGCCGCTGGCAGCCGATATCGCGTTCTACATCGACCTCGGTCGCCACGTTGGCGGGCCCGTGCTCGACCTGGGTTGCGGCACGGGACGGGTCGCCTGGCCCCTCGCGAGAGCCGGCTTCGAAGTGGTTGGGCTCGACCGTTCGCCGCACATGCTCGCCCGTGCCGAGTCCAAGCGCGCCGACGTCCCCGAGGAAGTTTCGGGTCGGGTCCAGTCGTCGAGGGTGACATGTGCTCTTTCACCCTTCAGGGGCGTTTCCGGCTGGCGGTGATCCCGTTCAGGAGCTTCCAGGTGCTCCTCGACCCGGAAGCGCAGCGGTCGTGCCTGCACTCGATCCGCGCCCACCTCCGACCCGGTGGGATCCTCGCGCTGCAACTCTTCGACCCGCGGCTCGAGTCGATGGTGCCGGGCGAAGGGCCGGCGCCGAACCCCGACCGAGGCACCGTCCCCAACCCGGACACCGGCAACGACGTGACGATTCGCGTCCTCCGCCGTCAGACGGATCCCCTGCGCCAGGTCTTCGAGGAAGAGTGGGAATTCACGGAGCGTGGGCCGGACGGCACCGTCGTTCGGCGCGAGAACGAGACGCTGGCGATGCGCTGGACGTACCGGCACGAGATACGCTACCTGCTCGAGCTCTGTGGGTTCGAAGTCGTCGCCGAGTACGCTGACTTCCAGGGTGCTCCCCCCGCCTACGGCCGCGAGCAGGTCTGGGTGGCTCGTCGACCGTGATGGACCTGACGCTCGGTGAGCCTGACCCGATCGCCGTGCTCGAGCTCTTTCCGTCCGAGCGCGGGGCGCTGCTCGAGCTGCTCGCCTCGATCGAACCGTCGGCCTGGCAGCTCCCCACGGTCTGCCCGGGCTGGTCGGTCAAGGATCTTGTGGCTCACCTGCTCGCCGACGACCTGGCACGGCTCTCGGATGGCCGGGACGGCCAGCGGATGCCTGGACCCAGGCATGGTGAGTCCCTTGCCTCGTATATCAACCGTCGGAACGAGGAGTGGGTGGCTGCCGCGAGGCGGCTGAGTCCCAGGACCCTCCGGATGCTTCTCGGTGTCACGGGACCGGCGACGCGGGCCTGGTTCGAGTCGCTGGACCTGCACTCCGCGGGAGCCGTCGTCAGCTGGGCCGGGCCCGATCCGGCGCCCGTGTGGCTGGACCTGGCTCGCGAGTTCACCGAGCGCTGGCACCACCACCAGCAGATCCGCGATGCCGTTGGAGCGGCTCCCCTGAACGAGCCTCGCCTGCTGCGGCCCGTACTGGAGACCTTCGCCTTCGCGCTGCCACAGACATTTCGCGAGCTGGAGGCGGTCGAGGGCACGACGGTCAGCCTGTCGATCGAAGGCCCCAGCGGCGGCGCCTGGACCGTGGTCCGTCGCGCAGCGCGCTGGCTCCTCCGAACCGGTGAGCCCGTGCGGCCCACAGCGCGGGTGACCATCGACGAGGATGCCGCCTGGCGTCTCTTCACGAAAGGCATCAGCCCTGGGAAGGCAGCTGCCGCGGCGCGACTCGAGGGCGACCAGGGCCTTGCCAGCCGGGTGCTGCGGACGGTGGCCATCATCGCCTGAGCTGGCCGCAACGTACCAGGCTCGATCCGGATCGCGGTGTACGCTTTCGATTCATGGCCGACCAGATCCAGGGGCGCAACGGGGAGATCTTCCTGGTGTCCGCCGCCCGAACGCCGATCGGCAAGTTCGGGGGGACGCTGTCGGAGACGCCCGCGACGACGCTGGGGGCGACTGCGATCAGGGCCGCCGTTGAGCGGGCGGGACTGGCGCCAGACGCCATCGACGAGGTCTACATGGGCCAGGTCATCCAGGCGGGTGCTGGCCAGGCTCCGGCGCGCATTGCGACCCTCGGAGCGGGCCTCGACGCCGCCACCAGCGCGACGACCGTCAACCGCGTCTGCGGCTCCGGGCTCAAGGCCATCATGCTCGCCACGGCGGGGATCCGAGCCGGGGACGGGGAGATCGTGGTGGCTGGCGGCATGGAGAATATGAACATGGGCCCGTACCTGCTCCCGAAGGCACGGTTCGGGCTCCGGCTGGGTAACGCGGAGATCATCGACGCGACCGTGGTCGACGGACTCTGGTGCGCCACAGAGGACGTGCACATGGGGACGCACGCTGAGCGCGTCGCCGGAAAGAACGCAGTCAGCCGGGAGGACCAGGATCGTTTTGCCTTTGAGAGCCACCAGAAGGCAGTGGCGGCCATCGACTCGGGGCAATTCCGCGACGAGATCGTTCCCGTCCCTGTCCGCCAGGGCCGGGAAGAGATCGCGTTCGACACCGACGAGACACCGCGCCGCGATACGTCGCTCGACGCGCTCAGTCGCCTGAAGCCGGCTTTTGCCCTGCCGGAGCCCGACGAGGAGAACCGGCCCCTGGTCGCCTCGGTCACGGCGGGCAACGCGCCGGGTATCACCGACGGAGCCGCCGCCACCGTGGTGGCCAGCGAGCGCGCGGTCGAGCGCCACGGCCTGACGCCGCTGGCACGGATCATCGGCTACAGCCAAGCCGAGCTGGAACCGCGCTGGCTGTTCCTGGCTCCCATCCAGGGCGTCCGCAAGCTGCTTGCCCGGGTCGAGATGCCGATCGAGGCCTTCGACCTGATCGAGATCAACGAGGCGTTCGCTGCCCAGGTCCTGGCGGACGGGCGCGAGCTGGGCTTCGATTGGTCGAAGGTGAACGTCAACGGCGGGGCGATCGCACTGGGCCATCCCATCGGAGCGAGCGGGGCGCGTATCGTGGCGACACTGCTGCATGAGCTTCGTCGCCGCGAGGGGCGCTACGGCCTCGCAACGCTCTGCCTGGGTGGCGGAGGCTCGGTGTCCATGGCCTTCGAGCGCGTCTAGCGGCGAGCGCTGCCGGAGCTACGGCCGGCGCGGGGATGACCACGGTCGGCGTGGGCAGCGATCAGCGCCGTTTCAATTTCTCCAGCATGGGTCCGGGCCGGCGGCGAAATGACGGTGACCCAGTGGCGACCCGGGGCCAACCGTCGACCCAGTCGAGCCGGTCGATGAGCATCGGGCGGCGCACAAAGCGCACTGTTGCTTGCCAGCGCCGGCGGGGGTCGATGGCGTGGTACACGAGCCACTCGGCGCCAGCCTGGTCGACGATCAGCGACGCGTGGCCCGGCGCGTCCCAGTGTTCACTGCGGGCGACAATGGCACTGGACGCCCGGCCGGTCGCGGAGGCCAGCTTTTCGAACGGCCCGCGCGGCGTCCGCGACCGAGCGACGAGAACAGCGTAATTTGGCGGATCGCCGCCGAAATCGTCGCCCGAGTAGAACAGGTAGTACCAGCCGTCCCGGTAGTGGAGGAAGGCGCCCTCCACCAGCCGTTCGTAGGGCGCGCCGGTGTCCGGATAGAGCACCTCGAGCGGAGTCGTCCCGGCGACCATTCGCAGGAGGCTCGCTTCCAGCTCCTGCACGTAGATGGGCGCGTAGTCGCCGCCCCAATAGAGGAACCAGCCGCCGCTGACGGGGTCGTGGAAGGCCATGGGATCGATCGTGATGAAGCCGGGACCGCCGGCGATCGGCTGGCCGATGTCGACGAACGGCCCACGCGGGTGAGGGGCAGTGGCGACACCGATGCACATTCCCGTCGCCGTGTCGGGCATCGCGGAGTAGAACATGACGTACCGGCCGCCGTGTTCCACCACATGGGGCGCCCAGGCGAATTCCCAGCGCTTCGCCGACCAGGCCGGGCGCTCTGGCATTGCGTCGCCGAGCAGCTGCCAGTCGATGAGATTGACTGAGCGCGCGACGGGAACATGGGCCCAGCGTTCCGTCGTCGTGTGCTGCGATGAGTAGGCGTAATACCCGTCCGATGCGCGCAGGGGGGATGGATCGGGGAAGTCATGATCGATGACCGGGTTGCGGTAGTGCGTCAAGACCCGGAGTGCCTAACCGCGAATGCCGACGGAAGCGATACCCCCAATGAGCTTCTTCTGGGCGAGGAAGTAGACGACGAGCGGAGGGATGATCGAAAGAAGGTTGGCGGCCATCAGCAGATTCCATTCGGTACCCACGCGGCTCCGCTTCGTCGCAAGCGCTAGGGCCATCGTGAACTCCTCCGGGTCGTCCAGGTAGAGGAGTGGACCAAAGAAATCGTTCCAGGTGCCGAGGAACGTGAAAACGGCGACGACGGTGAGCGCGGGCGCCGTAAGGGGCAGGATGATCCGCCAGTAGATCGTCCAGTGGCCGGCGCCGTCGATCCGCGCGGCCTCATCGAGCTCCTTGGGGATTGTCCGCATGTATTGCCGCAACAGGAAGACGAAGAAGGCGCTCCCGGCGAAGGCAGGCACCGTCAGGGGCAGATAGGTGCCATACCAGCCCAGGTTGAAGAACAGCAGGAACTGCGGGATGAGCAGGACTGGCCCGGGCAGAAGCAGGGTGGCAATCAGGAGGGAAAAGAGCAGGTTGCGACCCCGGAATCGGAGTCGCGCGAACGGGTAGGCGATGAGCGAGTTCGAGAGCACCGCGCCGACCATGTTCACGAAAACGAGAATCGAGGTGTTGAAGGCGTACTGGAGGTAGGGGTCGTCCGTGGCCGTCAGCGTCTCGACGAAGGTCTGCCAGTGGAAGTATTCGGTGGGGAACCACTCCGGAGGAAAGGTAAATACAGGCGCTGTATCCGGTTTCAATGCGGCGGTCAGCATCCAGCCGAGGGGTAGAAGGATGAACGCCGTCATCACAAGCAGCAGACCGTAGACCAGCGCGGCGTGCAGGAGACTCCCGCCGGGTGGGAGCCCGAGTCGCTTCCCCGTCGCTCGGGCCGACAACCGTGGGAAAGTTCTCTCGGCCATCGTTACTCCGTCTCGTAATACACGAAGCGCTTTTCCGCCTTGAACGTGAGGTAGACGAGGATGCAGCCGATCACCGTGAGGATCCAGGCGAGTGCCGCGCCGTACCCCAGCTGACCCTCCACGAATCCGACGCGATAGAGGTAGAGCATGTAGAACAACAGCGAGTCCTCAGGACCTCCCGAACCGCTTCGACCAACGATCACGATCAGTGGTCCGATGATCACGAGAGAGTCGATCAACGCGTTGATGAACAGGAAGAAGAGCGTCGGCGAGAGCATCGGCAGGGTGATGTGGCGAAACTTGGCGAGCGGACCTGCACCGTCGATCGACGCGGCCTCATAGAGGTGCGGCGGGATGTTCTGGAGGCCGGCGAGGAAGATGACGGCTCCGCCACCGACGCCCCACATGCCCATGATGGCGACAGCGGCCATTGCCCAGTCGGCATCCTCGAACCAGTTCGGCGGATTGGTCCAGCCCAGGCTGGCCAATAGTTGGTTGACGGCGCCGGCGTCGCCGTTCAGGAGGACGACCCACAGGATGGCGACGGCCACACCGGAGAGCACTGCCGGGATGTAGAGAATCGTGCGGAAGACGTTCATGCCCGGCAGCTTCTGATTCAGCAACAGGGAGAGCCCCAGGCCGGCGGCCATGAAGAGCGGGGTCGTAAGGACCACCCACTGCAGCGTGATCCGCAATGAATGCAGGAACGAGGGGTCCCGGGTGAAGATCTCAACGTAGTTGTCTAAGCCGATGAAACGACCGGATCGCAGTAGTTGCTCATCGGTCATGCTGATCCACACCGCGTACCCCAAGGGCACTGCCAGAAAGAAGATCAGCCCGGCCAACCATGGCACCAGGAACAGAAAGGCCGCTCGCTCCTCGCCTTGGGAGGAACCGGCAGGACGGCGCCCGATCAGGCGGCTGAGGTAGGCGGGGCGCGGCGCGGTGGATGCGCCGCTCCCCGGCAGGCGAGACACGCTAGTGCTCGGTCAGCCTCGATTCGACCGCGAGATCAGCGGCCTAGCCGCTCCCGATATCCTCCCACTCCTTCCACGCCCTGGGAAGCTGCTCATCGCTCTTGCGGGCCATCTCGTCAAGCATCTGCTTGGCGTCGGTCTGGTTCTCCACCGTCAGCTGACGCATGAGCTCGCCCGGGTCCCAGGCCTCGACGCCGGGCGGCACGTACGGGCCGCGACGCGCATTCTTGAGGACCTCGAGGTACTGCTCCTTGACGGGGTCACCCTTCCCGTACTCCACCTCCTCGGCGATCGACTTACGGAGCGGCGGGTCGGCGGAGACCTCCGGACGCATCCGTTGCGCGTCGGTCGCCAGGAACTTCAGGAAGGCCATTGCTGCCGCCTTGTTCTGCGACTCGGTGAAGGTGCCCCACGCCGTCGTCCACGTGTCCACGAAGTCTTCCTGGCCCTCCACGACGTAGAAGGGCGCGAGTCCGAAATCGATCTTGTTCTCCTGGTACTTCGGGGTCTCGGTGAAGTCGGTCCAGGTGATCGCAATCTTGTTCTCGGCGAACAGGTCAGATTCACCCATGGTCTCGAGGATGCCGGACCCTGGAGCCATCCCTTCGCGGATGAGCGCACTGCCCATGTTGAAGGCGTTCACCAGCTCCGGGGAATTCATCGCGCCTTCCGCCTTATGACCGTCAGGCCCGAAGACCGGGTAGAAGAACCCCCAGTCGGGCACCACGCAGCCAAAAACCCGCTCAGCTGGGTTGTCGCTCGGACGGGCAAGCTTCCGGCAGTTCTCGTCGTACTCCTGGAAGGTGAGCGAGCGGTCGGCCGGCGGGTAGGGCACTCCGGCCTCGTCAAACAGCTTCTTGTTGTAGACGAGAACATTGCCGGCCAGAAAGTCGCCGACCGCGTAAACGCCCTTTGCCGGATCGTTCTCCAGCGACATCCGGGCCAGGCCCCCCTCGCTGAAGTCGTCGATCGGGACGTCCCAATCCTTGAGGGACTGCGTGAGCTCAACAACGCGGCCGGCCTTCATGAGACCTGTTTGATCCGGCTCGATGAGCGCGACGTCGGGTGGCTTGTGGGCCTGCATCGCCGTGTTGATCTTCTGGCCGTAGCCCTCTTCGGGCACGACGGAGAGCGAGATCTTGACCTTTGGGTACTGCCCCTCGAACTCCTTGATGTAAGCCTTGAATGCTCGCTCATCGTCACCGAGGGGGATCGTCCACGCGGTGAGCTTGCCCTCTGGCTCCCCTGAGGCACCGGGCTCACCGCTGCCCACGGCGTTCGTCTCGCTGCCCGATCCATCCCGGCTGTTGCCGAGACAGGCCGAGAGGACAACGCACACCAGCAGCACCAGGATCGCCGCCGGTACCCCACGCATTCGGTTCATCAAAGCTCCCCCTGAGAAGGGCCATTCGTGCCGTCCGCCCCAGAACGGACGGTGAGTGCCGGAACGATACTCCTGTCGCCGCGGTGTGCAACTGCCCGCACGCAAGTGGACCACTGGTTCGCGAGCGCGCTTTCCGGCAGGCTAGTCGCGACCAATCGTTCGAGGAGGGGCGCTGGTGGACGACGACTTCATGTGGGCGGTCGGGATCGAGGACACATTCATCGGGCAGCCGCATCGGCGCACCGGACGCGTGCTGGACGAGTACCAGCTCCTGGATCACTACGGACTCTGGCGCGACGACCTGGACCGCCTTGGCGAGCTGGGCGTCCGCTTCATGCGCTATGGCATCCCCTGGTACCGGGTAGCGCCCGAAGCCGGACGCTTCGACTGGTCGTGGACCGACCAGGTCGTACCGCACCTGGTCCAGCGCGTCGGGATTGAACCGATCGTGGACCTGATGCATTACGGCTGCCCGATCTGGCTCGAGGGAGAGTTCCTCAACCCTGGCTACCCGGAGCGGGTCGCGGAGTATGCCGTCGCGTTCGCGGAGCGATATCACGGGCTGGTGCGCTATTTCACGCCGCTGAACGAGCCCGTCGTCAACGCCTTTTTCTGTGGCCAGAGCGGCTCCTGGCCGCCCTACCTTCGCGGCCCCCGCGGCTACACCCGCGTGCTGATCGCGCTCGCGAAGGGCATGTCGGCCACCATCTCGGCGCTCCGGGCCGCGGTACCCGATGCGGTGATCGTGCAGGTCGAGGCGAGTCAGCGTGTCGTTGCGGATGGAGCCGGCTTGGAGCATCACGTCGAGCGGGCCTTCCTCAAGCAGTTCCTGCCCACGGATCTCGTCCTCGGGCGCGTGGATGCAGGGCACCCGATGTTGGGCTGGCTGCTCGACCACCGCGTCGCGACGAGCGATCTCGATTGGCTCCGGGAGCATGGACAGCGCATCGACATCATGGGCATCAACTTCTACCCGACGATGAGCACGGCGCGCATCAGCGGCGAGGGAGACCGGCCGCGTTCGCGGAACTTTTACGGCAGCGCGACGGATCTGGGGGTGGTGCTGAGCGCCCACTACAGCCACTTCGGGCTTCCGGTGATGATCACCGAGACGAGCGACTTCGCGCGCGTGCAGCGCCGGGCTCAGTGGATGGACGACTCCGTTGCCGGCGTTCGGGATGCCAGGGAGAGGGGCGTACCGGTCGTCGGCTACACGTGGTTCCCCGTCTACAGCCATGTCGGCTGGGATTACCGAGGTGGGCGGCGGCCACTGGAGGCGTACATCTGCGACATGGGGCTCTGGGACATCCGTGCCGATTCGGATGGGACCTTCAGACGGCACCGCACGCCGCTGGTGGACCGCTACGCTGCCCTGGTGGCAGGTGGCAACGCTTCAGTCGGTTCTATCGCTTCGGTCCCGGCGCCGGCTGGGCATGCGGCCATGACGGCGCCTGCGCCACCGACTCCCTCGTGACGGATCGGAAGGCTGCGAGGGGCAGCCCCGGTCGGGTCGCCATTGTCACGGACTCGGGGGCCGATCTGCCGCCCGAGCGAGCCGCGGCGGCCGGGATCTCGGTCGTTCCGCTCGTGGTCCGCTTTGACGAAGCCGAGTATCGCGACGGTGTTGACCTCAGCACGGAGGACTTCTGGCGGCGGCTCAGCGAGCCCAAGGCACCATTCCCCAGGACCGCCGCACCGAGCGCGGAAGCCTTCAGGGCCGTCTTCGAAGAGCGCTTCAAGGGCGGGGCCTCGTCGATCGTCTGCATCACCCTCAGTGGAGACCTCTCCGCGACCCTGGGCAGCGCCCGCATCGCCCGCCAGGAGCTTCCCGATCGCGAAATCCACCTCATCGATAGCCGCTCTGCCAGCATGGGCGTGGGCATGCTGGCCGAAATGGCCGTCGAGCAGGCCGCGGAGGGTGCCTCGGGGGCCGAGATCTACGCGGCCCTGGCGCCGCGCGTGGGCGACCTGGACATCTTCGTCGTCCTCGAGACCCTGGAGTTCCTACGCCGCGGCGGCCGACTGAACCCGGCTCGGGCCGCGATCGGGAGCGTCCTCTCGATCAAACCGATCATCACCGTCACCGATGGGCGCGTCGAGACTGCCGAGACCCCGCGGACCCGCGGCAAGGCACGAGAGCGCCTCTTCGATTTGCTCTGCAGCCGGCCGATGGAGCGCCTGGCGGTGCTCCACTCCATGGCCCCTGGCGCTGCGAGCTTCGCGGAGGAGCTCACAGAGCGGGCGGGGCTCGAGGCCGAAGCCGTCTCGGTCCAGTTGATCGGTCCCACCGTTGGCTCGCACATCGGCCCGGGCGCCTTCGGAGCGGTCGTCCTCCGCCCACAGGCCTGATGGCCGGACGGCCTGTCAGGCCCGGTGCCATTGGGTCACATGGCGCGGTGTACACTCCGGGCGCTTCGAAGCGGACCAGCCCGCCCCCCACTGAACCCGGGGCCCGGCGTCCGCCCCACGGAGGAACCTGGCCTCGATGACTACCGAGCAGGTCGCCGCGCCGATCAGCCCATGGCAGGTGGCCCAGCAGCAGTTCGACCTTGCTGCTGACAAGTTGAACCTCGATCCTGGCCTGCGCCGGGTGCTGCGCGAGCCCCGCCGTGAGCTCACCGTCCACTTCCCCGTGAAGATGGACGACGGGAGCGTGCAGGTCTTCACGGGCTACCGGGTCCAGCACAATCTCGGCCGCGGCCCGGCCAAGGGCGGCATTCGCTATCACCAGGACGTGACTCTCGACGAGGTCAAGGCACTGGCCATGTGGATGACCTGGAAATGTGCCGTCGTCGACCTGCCTTACGGCGGAGGCAAGGGCGGCGTCGTCGTCGACCCCAAGAAGCTCAGCCGGCGCGAGCTCGAGGGCCTCACGCGTCGCTACGCCACCGAGATCAGCATCGTGATCGGCCCGGAGCGCGACATCCCTGCGCCGGACGTGAACACCAACGCCCAGACGATGGCCTGGATCATGGACACCTACTCCATGCACGTGGGCTACACGGTCCCGGGCGTCGTGACCGGGAAGCCGATCAGTCTCGGTGGCTCCCAGGGTCGCAACGAGGCGACCGCCCGCGGCGCGGTCTACTGCATCATCGAAGCGGTACGCCACATGGGCATGGAGCTGCCGCGCGCCAGGGTGGCCATCCAGGGCTTCGGCAATGCCGGGTCGATCGCGGCGCAGCTCATCGCGGCTGAGGGAGCGAGCGTCGTCGCAGTCTCCGATTCGACTGGCGGGATCCACCGGGCAGAGGGGCTTGACGTGGACCGTGTTCGCGCCTGGAAACGGGAGCACGGCACCGTGCAGGGCTTCCCCGGCTCCCGGGACGTGTCCAACGCCGAGGTGCTCGAGACCGACTGCGACATCCTCATCCCCGCGGCCCTGGAGAACCAGATCACGGCCAGCAACGTGGACCGCATCCGTGCCCGGATGATCGCCGAGGCCGCGAACGGGCCGACCACACCCGACGCCGACATCCGGCTCCACGAGCGCGGCACCTTCATGATCCCGGACATCCTCTGCAATGCCGGCGGTGTCACGGTCAGCTATTTCGAATGGGTGCAGGACCTCAATCGCGACTTCTGGGACGAATCCGAGGTCAACAAGAAGCTCAAGGGGATCATGGTCAAGGCCTTCCAGGACACCCTCGCGATGTCGACCAAGGAGGAGGTCAACATGCGTACGGCGGCCTATCTGCTGGCTGTCGAGCGGGTCGCCTCGGCCACCGCGCTGCGCGGCCTCTACCCCTAGTCGGCCCGGCCGAGCCGCGCGACCCCGTGGCCGCCACGCTGACCGAGTTCGAGGCGGCCGCGGTCGCGTCGATCGATAAAGGGAGGGTCGCCGAGGAGCTTCGCCGGATCGTCCGGATTGCGAGCGTCACGGGGTCGGAAGGCCCTGTTCAGACGGAGATGGCCCGTCTCATGGCCGCGGCCGGGCTCGGTGTGCGGCGCCTCGATCCCGACCCCGCCGAGGTCTCGCGGGATGCGGATTTTCCGGGCTCCGAGGTCGCGCGAGACTCGCTGCCCATCGTGGCCGGGCATCTCGGTGGCCTTCGTCCGGGACCGCGCATCCTGCTCGTCGGGCACGTCGATGTCGTCCCCGTGGGCGACCGCGGCCAGTGGCGCCACGACCCGTTCGCGGGCGTCGTCGAGAACGGCTTCCTCTACGGTCGCGGCGCCTGCGACATGAAGGGCGGGGTGGCGGCCGCCCTGGCCGCGATCCGCGGGCTCGCCTCGGTCGCCCGGAGGGTCGAGCTCGCCGGGGAGGCGATGTTCGTTTCGGTCCCATCCGAGGAGGACGGCGGCTCGGGGATGCTGGCAGCCATCCGGGCCGGCTACAC
>JACDFU010000010.1:0-5390 GCA_013815585.1 Chloroflexota bacterium | reverse complement strand
GGTGACATGGCAGTCATCACCGAGCCCACCCGCCTGCGCCTCGTCACGACCCAGGCCGGCGCGATCACCTTCCGGCTGACCGTGCCGGGGCGAGCGGCTCACGCGTCCATGCGTCGGCAGGGCGTTTCAGCGCTCGAGAAGCTCTTTCTCGTCCATGAAGCGCTGGGCGTGGACGAGACGGCGCGCAACGCTGCTGAGCAACGGCCCGAGATGCGGGCCCTGGGGCTGCCTTACCCGACGATCATCGGTATCGTCGAGGGAGGCGAGTGGGCATCCACGGTGCCGGACAGGGTCGTTGCGCAGGGCCGCTATGGCGTCCGTGTCGGTCAGACGCCGGCCGAGGCGGAAGCCGAGTTGCGCACTGCGATCGCCAGGGCGTGCCACGATGACGACTGGCTGCGCGAGCATCCGGTCGAGGTGGAGATCACCGGTGGCCGGTTCGCCTCCAGCGCCATCCCGGTCGAACACCCGCTCGTCGCCGGGCTGGCGGAAACGGCCGGAGAAGTTCTTGGCTCACGTCCCGAGAAGGTCGGCGTCCCCTACGGCGCGGACATGCGCCTTCTCATCAACGAGGGTCGGACGCCGACGGTCATCTTCGGACCCGGTGATCCGGCCGTGGCCCACGCGGCCAACGAACGGGTCCCCCTCGACGAAGTGGTTGACTGCGCGCGGGTGCTCGCCGCCTGGCTGGTACGGCAGCTGCTGGTCCGGCCCGGCTGACGGCGACGGGCCGGTGCTACGATCGCTCGGCCATGCTCGACCACGAAGAAAAGTTCCTTTTCAAGGAGGAGATCCTCCACCTCGCCAGCTCGGTCACGGAGCCGGGCATCCTCGACAACGTCGAGGACCTGCTGACCGACGTCATCACCAGCCCTCGCTTCGACTCGGAGGTGTTCACCCTGGAGCGCTCGCTCCAGGTGATGTTGGGCCCACGCGCCGGGACGACGCTCGTGGGGTTGCTGACCGTTGCGCCGGAGGTCTTCGACGAGGTCGCTGAAGTGCGCATCTCGAGCGAGATCCACGAGCGGCTCGTGGCCTGGCGTGCCCGCTTCGGCCTGGCGATCGATAACGCCCTCAACTTCCTCAACAACCCCGACGGCATCCAGGGCCACAACTTCGCCACGCAGGTGGCGCACGTGGACGATCGCCGGGTGCTGCAGGGGCGGCTCACGCTCGTTCGGTACAACAACGAACCGCAGTTCTTCGTGGCCGACGCCGGCGTCTTCTACGGGTTGGTCGCCGACGTCCTCGACCGCCTCGGGCCGTACACCGAGGCCGACACGGTCGATCGCGACACGATCACCCGCCTGAAGGACGGCCTCGCCCTGATCGAGCGAAAGACGATGCCCCGCGAGCGGGCATGACCGGCGACCAGACTAGGTCAGGGGGAGAATCCGAATGAGATGCAGCGCACGATTGCAGCGTCGCCGTCTCCTCCTCACGGCTCCAATCGCGCTCATCGGGCTGATCCTGGCCGCCTTACCGGTCGCCGCGGCCGACCAGACGGTCGAGATTCGCAGCTTCAACTTCATGCCCCGTGAGGTCGAGATCGAGGTGGGTGATACGGTCAGCTGGGCCAACTTCGATGGCGAATCGCACACCGCGACCGCCAGAGACGGCTCGTTCGACACCGGGCTGATCGGACCGGGCCAGACCGCCAGCGTCACCTTCGACGCCGCTGGGACCCATACCTATTACTGCACGCCGCACCCGGGCATGATCGGCACAGTCGTCGTGGCCGAGGCAGCTCCGGCCGGCGAGCCGAGCGGCGCCGCGACAGGCGAGCCGAGCGACGCCCCCGAGGCCACGCAACCAGCGACCGACAGGCTGGGTAGCCAGGGCGATCGGGCACCGGCTCTCCCCTGGGTCCTTGTCGTTTCCCTGGCCGTTACAGGCCTCGCTGTTCTGATCGTCCTACGCCTCGGTTCGCGGCTCCGATTTGTTCGCGGAGACCGGGAGACCTAGCGCCCCGAGAACCGGCCGCGCCGGCGGTTCGTATTGCCTTCCGACACGCCAAGCATGCGTTCAGGGAGGTACCTCGATGTCATTCCAGGCTAGCCGCACGCGCCGGAAGCTGTTCGTCATACCGGCCACGATGTTCGCCCTCGCGGGCCTCATCTTCGCGACCACGCCGGTCATCGCCGCCGACCAGAGCGTCGTGATGCAGAACTTCGCCTTCTCGCCCGGCTCCGTGAGCGTCGAGGTCGGCGACACGGTGACCTGGGAGAACATGGACGAGGCGCCGCACACCGCGACCGCCGACGATGGCTTCTTCGACACCGGAAGCCTCGATACCGGCGACACCGGCGAGGTCACGTTCGACACGGCCGGGGACTTCTCCTACTTCTGCGAGATCCATCCCGATATGACCGGGACCGTCACGGTGGCGGCGGCGGCGGGCGACGAGCCAACCGCTGAGCCGACGGAGGAGGCCGGCGCCACGGGCGAGGCGACGCAGCCACCCACCGACACCCTCGACCGCACCCCGTTTGGCGACATCCCGGGTGGCCTGGGCACGGTGCTCGTCGCGATCGGCGTGGCGATCCTCTGTTTCCTGCTCGTCGGCGGCTACGGTCCGCGCCGCGACCAGCGGGAGAGCTAGCCGCTCTCCAGGTACAGGCAGTCGATCAGGCGGGCGGAGGGTAACCGGACCGCCAGGCTGACGAGCGCACCGTCGGCGGCTGCGGCGCCGCCGACGGAATCCAGCTCGTCCAGGCTCCGTGCATCGGCAACGCTGGCATAATCCAGCGCGGCCAGATCCTCCTCGGCGACCGTCGTGCGCATGAGCTCGCGCAGGCGGTCGCCGTTCTGTTCCCCCCGCTCGTAGGCCTCCCGCACTCGGGCGAGGGCCCGCGACAGAACCGGGGCTGCAGCGCGCTCCTCGGCTGACAGGAAGCGATTTCGGGATGAGATCGCCAGGCCGTCCGGCTCGCGGATCGTCGGGCATACCACGACCTCGACTGGCAGACCTAGATCGCGTACCAGCCGTCTGATGACGATCGTCTGCTGGCCGTCCTTCTGGCCGAAGAAGGCACGACCGGGCCCGAGCAGATCGAACAGAATGGTGACCACGGTTGCGACGCCCCGGAAGTGGCCCGGCCTGGCCGCCCCCTCAAGCCGCTCACCGAGCGGCCCCACGTCGACGGTGGTCGCGAATCCCGCGGGGTAGACCTCCTGGGTCGAGGGTGCGAAGACAAGGTCCACGCCCAGCGCTTCCAGACGCGAGAGGTCGGCGGCCTCGTCGCGCGGGTAATGCCCGAAGTCCTCCCCACGTCCGAATTGGGTGGGGTTCACGAAGATCGTTGCGGCAATCGATTCGCATTCGGCAGCCGCACGTCGTAGCAGCGAATCGTGGCCTTCGTGGAGCGCGCCCATCGTCAGCACGAGCCCCAGCGGCTCCGGAAGCGTGCGGCGCGCCGAGCCGACCTCCAACCGCGTCCGAGCGATTCTCATTTGTCACTCAGGGGGCCGTGACCGGGTGGAGTCAGAGGTCGCGGTCGAGCGGAACCTCGAGCGGTTCCCGTGGCCGGTCCATCGCTCCGTGGCCGACCGCCTCCTCCAGCACCGCATCGTCCATGCGCACCGTCTCCGCCGGCCCGGGGAATGAGCCCGCCTCGACCTCGGCCGCATACGCGCGGGCTGCCTGGGAGATCGTCGCCCGGAGGTCGGCAAAGGCGCGGGCGTGCCTCGGCGAGAAGTCGGAAAGCCCGAGCAGATCGGTCAGCACCTGCACCTGGCCGCTGCAGCCCCCTCCCGCCCCGATGCCGATCGTCGGGATGGAAAGCCGCTCGGTGAGGGCGGCAGCCAGCTGCTCGGGCACCAGCTCGAGCACGATGGCGAACGCCCCCGCCTCCTGGACCGCAAGCGCATCGGCGAGGAGCCTGCGGGCGGTCTCGCGCGTCTTGCCCTGGATCCGGACCTTGCCGCCCATGCCGTATTTCGCCTGCGGCGTCCAGCCGATGTGGCCCATGACCGGGATCCCGGTTCGCACGATCCCCTCGATCGTCCGCGCGCTGCGGACACCGCCTTCGACCTTGACCGCCTGTGCCCCGCCTTCGCGGAGGAAGATCCCTGCGTTGTCAACCGACGCCTCGGGCGTGACGCCGTAGCTCAGGAACGGCATGTCCGCCACAACCAGCGCGTGCTCGGTTCCCCGGACGACGGCCTTGACGTGGTGCAGCATCTCCGAGATCGAGACGCGAACTGTTGATTCATAGCCCAGGACGACCTCGCCCAGGGAGTCACCGACCAGCAGCAGCGGGATGCCGGCCTCGTCCAGGATGCGCGCGGTGGGGTAGTCGTACGCGGTGAGCATCGCGATCCGGCGACCGTCCGCGTACTGACGGGCGATGTCCGTGACGGTCAGGCGACCGGACGAGGAGGTGGCGCTCATGCCACAGATGATGCCCCAGCGGCGTTGAGCGCATCGCGCAGGACCAGGAGGGCGCTGACGCGGTCGAGCAGCCGGTGGGCGACCTCGATCTTGGGCAGCACGGGCCAGGGCTCGGGATCGGATCCCGGCACGATGAGCGTTACACGGTTGGTCTCGCTGCCGAAGCCTGACGCCTCGTCAGTGATGTCGTTGGCAACCAGGAGGTCGACGCCCTTCCGTTCGGCCTTGTCCGGTGCTCGGTCCAGGGAGCCGGTCTCGGCAGCAAACCCGACGACGACCGGGCGCCGATCGCGGCCGGCCCCGTTTGGTCGCCCTGCAGCCAGCTCCCCGCGGGTGATCCGGCGCGTGGCCTCGGCCAGGATGTCGTCGGTCGGCTCAAGCTCCAGGATCAGGCCTTCCGAGCGCGCCACCTTGCGCTCGGAGACCCGCGTTGGCCGGAAGTCAGCCACGGCGGCGGCCATGATGAGGGCGTCGGCCTGGGGAAGGACGCTGAGCACCGCGTCGCGCATTGCGGCTGCGGTGGGTGCGGGCCGGATCTCGGCCTCGGCCGGCAGCGGGACGCTGGTCGCGCCGCAGATCAGCGTCACCCTTGCGCCGCGCCGAAGCGCCGCCTCGGCGAGAGCCACGCCCATGCGACCGGTCGATCGGTTGCCGATGAAGCGGACCGGATCGATCGGCTCCGCCGTCCCCCCGGCCGTGACGATCAGGTGCCGCCCCTCGAGGTCAGGCTCGCGAAGTGTCTCGTCGACCGGCGGCCGCTGGGCTTCATCGGCTGCCCGGATCGCGCGACCGGCGACGGCCTCGACCACGGCATCGAGGATGCGAGCCGTCTCGGCGAGCCTGCCCTGGCCGGTGGCGCCGGAAGCCAGCGGTCCAACCTCCGGTTCGACCAAGGCGTAACCGAAGCTGCGGAGCCGATCGACATTGGCCTGCGTGGCCGGATGGGCGTACATCTCCCCGTCCATTGCGGGGGCCACCACCACTGGGGCGGCCGAGG
>JACDFU010000009.1 GCA_013815585.1 Chloroflexota bacterium | reverse complement strand
CCCTGCGGCTGCTGCGGAGGGCCGCCGGGACGAGGCGCCGTGCGAGGTCGCGGGGCATAGCGGCCCTTGGGCAGGTCGTCGGTGGTGCGTCGGAAATAGGCCCGGGCGGCGCTGGACCAGGCAGCCCCGCTGGAGCGGCTGTAGACGTCGAACTCGGTCGGTCGTCGTGGCGCGCTGGAGCCTTCGGAGGCCTGGGCGGGCGGCCCCTCGGCGCCTCCTCCTCGGCCCTCCCTCACCGGCCCAGACCGAGCCTCGTCCGTCGTCGCATCTGTTCTGCGTGCCCCCGGTGACCGGTTGCCGCTTTCCCACCAGGGCACGTCCCGTGCCGACCAGGTGTACCCGGCTGACGCGCCATCGGCCTGTCCAGCGCGTCCCGGCTGTGCCGCAGGCCTGGGTGAGGACGAGCGGCGGCCGGCAGTCCCCGCGTCGGCAGCCGCCCCGGGGCCGCGAGCTGGGCGAGGACGGGGCTCACCCGGGGGCTGGCGATTGGTGCGGGACCTGGAGATGGGGTCGTCGGCGCGAACCGGACCCGGCGCGTGGCGGCGATCCCATTCCCGGCGTCGGAGGGGATCGGCGAGCACCTGGTAGGCCTCCTGCAAGGCAAGGAAGCGGTCGCGGTTGCCGCCCGGGGCATCGGGGTGGTACCGCTTGGCAAGCGCGCGGTGCGCTGACTTGATCTCGGCCACGGTCGCGTCGCGCCGCAGGCCGAGGAGTCGATAGGGGTCGGGAACGTTGTGCATTCGGTCGATCGTTTCGGGTCAGCTCAGCTCAGAGATTGGGGCCAGCTCGAATTGTGGCACCGCCTCGCCCGTCTGCCTGCCATGGGGGTCGAAGACCGGTGGGCGGTGATATCGCGCGAGCGTTCGCAGTGCCCGCTCGTCGAGCAGCTCCATCCTGGCCAGGGCCTCGACGGCGACCGACCAGCCGGCGCGTCCCCGGCCATCGCCATCCTCGATCTTGATGGCCATGCCGGCGGCTCGCCCGCCCGAACCCGGCCTGGTCCCGGGGAGGATCGCCAACCCTCGAAGTGCCTCGTTGCCGCCCTTGGCCAGCACACCGGGGCAGGCCTTCATGAGGGCCGAATCCAGGCGGTCCCGGGTACCGCCCACCATCTCCGGTCGAGCTGCCATGGCGTCCCGGATTCGGGTGAGGGCACCCACCAGCGACGATCGGGCCCCGGCCGTCGAAGCGCTCCTCCGGCCGAGGGCACCCACCGCGCCGGCCGGGTCGGCGAGGAGCGCGTATGCCCGGGCGAGGGCCAGCAGGGGCACGGCATAGGTCAGGACGCCGCAACCATCCACGGCGGTGACCAGCCGCTCGGGCCGCGTATCGAAGACGCGGCCGACGATCGCCCGCGCCGCGACCTGGCTGGGATGCTCGGGCAGCCAGTAGTCCTCGAGGGACCAGCCGGCAAGCTTGCTGAGCAGGATGCTCGCTGCATGGGCTCCCGAGCACATGTGGCGGACGGGCCCGGGGCTCTCGCCCTCGCGAGCGAGTCGGGCGGCTGTCAGCGGGTCGAGTGGCGCGCCCTCGCTGCCGCAGGCAAGGAGCGCCTGGCTGAGGGTTGCCCGGCGGAAGATGGCCTGGATCGTTCGGACGTGCATGTCCTCGCCGGAATGTGAGCCGGCCATGATCGCCAGGTCCGCCTCGCCCAGGGCGAACTCCTCGATGCCGCCTGCCTCGACCAGAGCCACGAGCGCGAACGGTTTCACGGTTGACCGCAGGGTCACCACCACGTCAGGGTCGCCACAGGCGAGCTGCAGGGAGCCGTCCAGGTCCACCTGAACGACGTGCCCGCGGTGGCGACTCTCCACGACGCCGCCGCGTCGCATCTGGACGAGGACCGGCGGGGCGGCCCCGGGAGGAAAGGTCGGGGCGCCGGAGGGGCGCTCAGTGAGGGTCGGACGAACCGTCTTCGGGCTGCTCCGCGATGGGACCCTGGCCGGCGCGACAGCCGCGGAGGAAGGCTGGGGACGGCGCGTCGCTGGCATCGTTGGCGATGGTAGTCGGGAACGGCGCTGGAGCGGCGCTAGAATCCGTGGAGCCGCCCCCGACCAGCAGAGGAGCCTGCCGTGCCCGAGTCATCCGCTGCAGAGCCGGCACCGGCGTCGGCGTCGGACGCTGCGGCGCCCGCGGCCCCGGCGGGGCAGGTTCACGTCTCGTCCCATCCGGCCGTCCTGCACAAGCTGGCCCTTCTGCGCCAGGAGACCACTGAGCCGAAGAAGTTCCGCGAGCTGGTCCGGGAGATCAGCTGGCTGGTGGGATACGAGGCGCTGGCAGACGCGCGGCTCCGCCCCGTCGATGTCACGACACCGCTCGAGGAGATCGAGGGTTCGCAACTGGCCGATCGGATCGGCCTCATCCCCATCCTCCGGGCCGGACTGGGCATGGTCGACGCGATGCTGGAGCTGATGCCGACCGCCCAGGTCTGGCACCTGGGGCTCTTCCGCGACGAGCGGACGCTCCGGCCGGTGGAGTACTACAACCGGCTGCCCGACTCGGCGACGGTCGACCTCTGCCTGATCCTGGATCCGATGCTCGCCACCGGTGGCTCAGCCACGGCGGCCATCGAGGTGCTCAAGCGCTGGGGTGCCACCCGCATCAAGCTGATCAACCTGATCGCCGCGCCGGAAGGGGTGCGGGCAGTTTCCCAGGCACATCCGGACGTGGCGATCCACTGCGCTGCGCTGGACCGCCAGCTCGACGAACGCGGCTACATCCTCCCGGGCCTCGGCGACGCAGGCGACCGCCAATTCGGGACCGGCCGCGATACCGTTTCCTGAGCGCTGGGTCAGCGACGGCACCGCCCTGGTGCCATTTACGCGTGTGGTGCGTGATAAGCACGCAGGTGCCACCCGATTCGGGTAGCCGGGGTTCGTTCCGAGCGTGAGGATGCGGGACGAGTGCCGCTTTCCCGGCCCCTTCGGCCATGGCGACCCGCCTCGCGGGACTTACTACGCACCCCTGCGTAAGTGGCCCTAAATTCGGGCAATCCCGCAGTTACTACGCGCCCGGTGCGTAAGTGGCCCCCAATTCGAGGAGTCCCGCGATTACTACGCACCCCCTGCGTAGGCGGCCCGAATCGCAGAGCGGGTGGGTTCCGGTCAGCGCGGAGCCCGAATGAATCGACGGGCTCGTGGCATCACACGAGACAGAGGACGGCCCACTTGGGCCGGCCTCCTTGGTGGCGATCCGCCCGTCTGGCGGGCAACCCTCCCTAGTTGCCGCCGGGCGTGACCTCTACGGTGCCCTTCGCGAAGTCGGCTCCGTTGGCGTCTTCCGTGATGCCTTCGCGGGCCGCCTCAGCGAGGTCGGTCCGGTAGGCTCCCTCGGATGGCGCCGCCTTGATGATGCCCGCATCCACGGCAATCTGGACCGTCTGGTCCCAGGTGGCCTCCGGCATCGCGCCGACGCCACCTTCCGATGGCCAGATCAGCGGGTTGATCTCGTTCATCATCCAGGCCTGGTGGCCGGCGCCCAGCGTCGACCCGGCGTCGACCGTGTACTGGATGCACTCATCGGGATTGTCGCGGCAGAAGATCCAGCCGCGGAATGACGCGCGCAGGAAGCGCTCCGCGACGTCCTCGTTGCCCGACTCGGCGAGCCAGGCCTCGCGCGCCCAGATGGCGTCCTGAAGCATGGCCGTGCCCACTTCGTTGTAGTCGATGACGTTGAGCTCATCGGCCTGATAGAGCTCGCCCGTGTCCGGGTTCTCGGTCTCGAGAACCTGCGCATACTCGTTGTAGATCATCGCCTCCGAGACGTCGATCTGCCGGTCGAGCAGTAGCTCCATGTTGAAGTCCTGGATGACTCGCTCGTAATCCTCGTTTGGCTCGAGCCCGACCTTGCGACCGGCCGCGATCACCTCGTAGTCGTTGCCGAAATCCCACACGCCGACCTTCTTGTCCGCGAAGTCCTCGGGCGAGGTGATGTTGGTCTCCTTCCAGGAGACCGAGCGTGTGCCGGAGCGCTGGAAGACCTGGGCGATGTCCACGAGGTCGGACTGTCCCTTGTCCCGAAGCTCGAGGACCTTCGGCACCCAGGCGATGGTGAACTCCGGTCCGTTGGGGTCCGAGCCGACGATGTGCGGCTGGATATCCGGGCCGCCCGCAAGGAGCTCCACGTCCAGGTCTTCGGCCGTGTAGTAGCCCTCCCCGTCGGCGGCGAAGTAGCCGGCGAACTGCGCCTGCGGCGTCCACTGCAGCTGTAGCGAAACTGCGGCGGCCTCACCTGCCGGCGCAGAATCTGCCGGCGCAGAGCTGGCCGGCTGGCTGCTGCCCGCCGTCTGGCTGGCGGGAGCGCCAGCGCTGCACGCCGAGAAGATCAAACCCGTTGCAGCCAGGCCCACCAGGAACCTGCTCCGTATCGTCATCGGTCCACCTCGACTCCAGGGCACGTTCGCGTGCCCGCCTCCTCACGGGGTCGACGACCCCTGCCCACTCGGAGCTTGCACGATAGCGCACACGGATGGAGTCGCGGGCGGAGGCCCTCAGCCCGCCTCCCGCTGGAGAGAGGCGTACCAGGGAATGACGAGTCGTTCCACGAGGGCCACCACGAGGTACGAGACGATCGCGCCAGCCGAACCGAGGAGGATTCCCGCCCAGGCCAGGTCGAAGCTGCCGCTGCTCATCGAGGTGATGACCACTCGCCCGAGCACCTCCGACGTGCCGCCGAAGTACTCGCCGACGATGGCGCCGATGAAGGTGAGGGTCGTCCCCACCTTCAGCGCGGTGAAGAAGAACGGCAGCATGTTGGGGACCCGGACCTTGCGTAGCACCTCCCACTCCGAGGTGGCGTACGAGCGCATCAGCTCGAGGGCCGCGGGCGGCACCTCCACAAGACCGCGGGTGACGTTGATCATGATCGGAAAGAAGACGAGCAGCGCTGCCATCATCATCTTGGACAGGGGGTTCAGGATTCCGAACCAGTTGTTGAGGATTGGTGCGATCGCGATCAGCGGGACGGCGCTCGACGCGATGGCGACGGGCACCAGGATGCCGCGTGCGGTTGCCCAGCGCGACGTGCTGAAGGCCACCAGGACGCCGAGCACCGTGCCGATGGCGAGCCCGCCAAGCGCCTCGATGAAGGTGGCTGTCGTCGCCCGCCGGAGGAGCTGCCCCTCCTCGACGAAGGCGGCCGCGATGGCGCTCGGCGGGGGAATAACACGGCGTCCGGTCCCCGCCGCAGCGAATTCCCAGAGCACGATCCCGGCTACGAAGACGAGGGCCGCGGGTAGGTATTGCAGGACGCGGGCCGCCAGGAGGCTCGCTGCCGATCGTGCCGGCGCCGGACTCCTGGCCATCTCGGCCGCGTCGCTCATGCGGCCCTCCGGCTCACCCGATGCGGCCTTCCGCTCGGGCTCGGGCGGCTGAGCTCGAGACCCGTCCGCGAAGACTCTCGCGCACCTCGGTCACCAGCTCAAAGTAGCGCTCGCTCTCTCGGGTCTGGTCCGTTCGAGGCTGCGGCAGGTCGATCTCGATCACGCTGGTGATGCGGCCCGGACGAGGGCTCATGCTCACCACCCGGGTGGACAGGAAAACGGCCTCGGGAATCGAGTGGGTCACGAAGATGATCGTGGTCCCCGTTTGTGCCCAGATCCGCAGCAGCTCCGTGTTGAGTCGTTCGCGTGTCATCTCGTCGAGGGCGCCGAATGGCTCGTCCATGAGCAGGATCGGCGGTTGAAATGCCAGCGCTCGGGCGATCGCCACCCGCTGCTGCATCCCCCCCGAGAGCTGGTGTGGGTAGTGCGATCGGAAGCCCCCCAGCTCCACGAGATCGAGCATCTCGCGCACGCGGCGGTCACGCTCGGACGGGGCGAAGCCCATCACTTCGAGCGGCAGCCGGACGTTGCCCTCCACCGTCCGCCAGTCGAACAGCACGGGCGCCTGGAACACCATGCCGTAGTCGCGATCGAGCCTGGCCTGGTGAGCGGGCTTGCCGTTGACTTCGACTGACCCGGCCGTCGGCTGGATCAGATCGCCCACCACCCGCAGCAGGGTCGACTTCCCGCAGCCGGAGGGACCGATCAGCGAGACGAACTCCCGCGTCCCGATCTCCAGCTCGATGGCCTCGAGGGCGACCGTCTCGCCACCCGATGGGATCGGGAACGTCTTCTGCACGTCCGCCAGACGGACCGCCGTCATGCTCGCGAGGCCGAACCGCCGCGACCGCGAAGCGTCACGACCTCGGCGAGCTGGATCACCAGGAAGAAACAGATGCCGACCAAGCCCGCGATGAAGATCGTCGCCCAGAGCTTCTCGGGGCCGCTGACGTACTGCTGGTTGAAGTTGATGATGGCTCGCCCGAGGCCTTCCGGAACACCTCCCGGCCCTTCGCCGATGATCGCTCCCACGATGCTTGCGGTGGCGGCGAGCTTCAAAGCCGTGAACAGGTACGGCACGGCCGCGGGCAGCCGCACCTTGCGATAGATCTCCCAGCGGGACGCGGCGTAGGAGCGCATCAGCTCAACGGCGCGCGGATCGGGCGAGCTCAGGCCGCGCATGGCCGCGATGGTGACGGGGAAGAAGGTCAGGTACGTCGCGATGATCACGACGGCCACGAGGCCGCGGCCAAAGCCCACCACGATGATCGGCGCGAGCGCCACGATCGGAATCGTCTGACTGGCGATGACGTAGGGCACGAAGGCCCGCTCGAGCAGCCGCGAATGGATGAAGATCGAAGCCAGCGCCAGGCCGATCAGCGCGCCCAGCACGAAGCCGATCAGCGCCTCCCGCCAGGTGAACAGGGCCGCTCCGATCAGGAACTGGCCCAGGGTCTGATCCTGATTCCGTTGCACCGGCTGGGCCAGGGCGGATGCGATCTCCCACAGATGCGGCAGTTGCCGATCGTTGGCCTGGAGCACCCGAAACGGTGGATCGTGGAAGAAGCCGATGCCCTCGAGCCGCCAGGGGTCGCCGCCCAGGAACTTGAACGCTTCCCAGGCAAGGGCCACCAGGACCAGGAAGAGGCCGATGCCCAGGGCCGTCCGCAGGATGCGACCCCCGCGCGCCTTCATCGGTCTGGGCGAGGTACGGGACTACGCGCGGACCGCTTCGTCGGCCGCGCTCAGGGCCTGGTCGATGACCGCGAAACCCTCTGCCAGCTGCTCCTCGGTGATGATCAGCGGTGGGTTCGTCATGATCGTGTTCCACCGCACGAAGGTGTAGAGCCCGTTCTGCCGGAGGTGCCGCCCGACCGCCTTCATCTCGTCTGAGGTGCCGTTGTACGGGGCCAGCGGCTCGTACGGCTCGCGCGAACGAACCAGCTCGATGATCCCGAAGAGGCCGAGATTCCGCACGGCGCCGACGCTTGGGTGACGGTCGTACAGCTCCTGGTGGTGGCGGCGCATCACCGCGCCCATCTGCCGGGCCCGCTCGATCAGGCCGTCCTCCTCGTAGACGGCGATGGTGGCGAGCGCCGTCGCGCAGCCCATGGGATGGCTGTTGTAGGTCAGGCCGCCGGCGAAGACCTTCTCCCGGAAGTGGTCAGCGATCCCCTGCCGCATGCCGACGGCGCCGAGTGGCACATAGCTCGCCGTCAGGCCCTTGGCCATCGTGAGCAGATCGGGCACGACCCCCCAGTGATCCACCGCGAACCACTCGCCGGTCCGGCCGAAGCCGGACATGATTTCGTCGGCGATGAGCATGATCCCGTGCCGATCGCAGATCTCGCGGATGCCCTGGAGATAGCCGTCCGGCGGGATGAGGACACCGTTCGTCCCGACCACCGACTCCAGGATGATCGCGGCGATGTTCTGCCCGCCCTCGTACATGACCACCTGCTCGGTCTCACGGAGGACCTCCGCGACCGGGCGCGGCTCCTTCTCGCCGTAGCGGTGGTGATCGGGGATGCGAATGATCCCGGGCACGGCCGGCTCCGCCGCCCAGCGTCGCGGATCGCCGGTGATCCCGATGACGCCGCCCGTGGCCCCGTGGTAGGAGCGGTAGGCCGCCAGCACCTTCTGCCGGCCGGTCACCGAGCGAGCCAGCTTGATCGCGTTCTCGTTCGCCTCGGCGCCGCCATTGGTGAAGAACACCACGTCGAGGTCGCCGGGTAGCAGCTCGGCCAGCTTCTGGCCGAGCAGTGCGCGCGGCTCGTGCGCCATGAAGGGGTTGGCGTAGGGAAGCTTGTCGGCCTGGGCCGTCATGGCATCGATGACGCGCCGGTCGCCGTGGCCGATGTTGACGCTCATCAGCTGGCTGTTGAAGTCGAGGAAGCGGTCGCCGTCAGGCGTGTAGAAGTAGACGCCCTCGGCTCGCTCGACCGCGATCGGGTCGACCGTACTCTGGGCGGACCACTCGTAGAGGGTGTGCCGGCGCGACAGCGCCACGATCTCCTCCGCGCTGAGACCCGACCGCGCGACCTCGACACTCATCGCTTGACCTCCTCGGATCGCTCGGCGGGCGTGGGCGCCGCATCGTGACTGGACGGTGATCCTAGCGGGCCTGCGGCGCCGGCGGCTGCCATGACGTTCAGGGCGCGCGGCCGTAGCCCGAACTCCACGGGAGTCGTCCCCAGGTCCTGGCTGTCCGCACGGGTGGGCAGCGGGTGGTGACTCCCGATGCGAACGGATCGGGACCGGTAGTCGGTGACGTGCGGTGAATACGGCCGTCGTCCCAGGGCAAGCGAGAGGGTGTGACGCAGGAGATCGAGCTTGGAGAAGTGACGGAAGACCCGCACGTCGAGCAGGCCGTCGTCCAGGCTGGCGTCGGGCGCCAGGGTGAGGCCCATCCCACTGTACGGCCCGTTCGCCACGGTCACCATCATCGCGCGGTGCTGGACCTTGCCCTCGTCAAGATGGAGGATCATCCGGGATGGGCGGTAGCGAAACGCGATGCGGATGCCGCGGGCGAGCGAGCGCAGGTTCCCCTCCCCCAGACGGTTCGATTCCCGGAAGATCGCCGCGTTCATGCCCACCGAGCCGGTTTCGTAGAAGGAACGCCCGTCAGCCGTTCCCACGTCGATGGTGCGTCGCTCACCGTGGGCCAGGATCTCGGCGGCACCCTCGAGGTCGCGCGGCAGCCCGAGCATCCTCGCGATGTTCATGACGGTCCCCAGGGGCAGGATCCCAAGCGCAGCGTCCCGGCCGACCAGCTCGTCGGCGACCATGCCCACGGTGCCGTCGCCACCAGCCGCCACGACCAGGTCATAGCCCGCTTCAGCCGCCTCTCGCGCGCTCTGCCGAGCGTGCTCCTCCGACGTGCTCTCGACCAGCTCATCGCCGAGGCCGTGGCGCGCCAGGAGGCTCCGCATCTCGTCGACGGTTGCCTGGTTCGTGGTCAGTCCCGCCTTGGACCCCGCCGTTGCGTTCCAGATGACGCGTATCCGCCGGCCGCGTGATCCGTCGCCCATCACCTGCCGGGTCGGACGGTCACGCGCGGCTCCTCGATGCCAGCCACTCGTTCACCTCGTACGAGACGCTCCTTGAAGTGCCTGTAGAGCGCCGTGATCCCGAGCAGGTAGCTGAAGCCCAGCATGTAGGAGGCCGAGACGTCGGTTGCCCAGTGGTGGCCCTGGTAGATCCGGCTCGGACCGACGAGGGCTACGAGCGCCGTCAGGACGCCCACCACCAGCCGCCGCGGCCCGGCGGGCTTGATGAGCGAGTGGGCCAGGTACGCGGCCGCGCCATACGTGCCGACGTAGGTGATCGTGTGGCCGCTGGGAAAGCTCGTTCCGCCGAGCCGCGCAGCCGCGACCCGGATGTCGCGCCCAGCCACCGGCCGCGGACGCTTCATGAACCGCTTCACCACCGTCGAGATCAGGGCGGTGGCCCAGCCGGCCAGTTGATACAACGCCTCCAGCCGAAAGTTCAGTGCCCAGAGCGAGCCGATCATGGCCGGTGGAATGATCCGGCTCTGCGGTGGGAACCCGACCCACGACGCCCCTTTCATCGCCTGCGAGAGAAGCGGCCAGCGACGCGCCTGGAGCTTCATCGTCACCGCGGTATCCAGAGCCGCGGTCCGCTTGGCCTGGACGAGCAGAAAGATGGCCAGGAAGCCTGCGAAAGCGGCCGCCGCGGCGGCGACCGCTCCGCGTCCGCGCCACAGCGCCACCGAGCCGGGAACGGTCTGTTCCACGGCGACCTGCTGAGCCGACTGCTGGGCGGACTCGAGCGCTTCTCCGACCTGTTGCACGGCCGGGGGACTCGAGCCAACCGGTGGCTCGGGCACGATCGACTCTGAAGCTGTCACGGGGATCGCGCCTCCATGCCCGGTCGGATCGCTGCATTCAACGACGGCCTAGGGTACGGCCGCAAGCATAGTGGGGGCGATAATCGGTCCATGGGCACGATCTCCAGCCCGCTGCTCGTCGGCCGCGACCAGGAGCTCGCGCTATTGGAGGGCTCGCTGGCACACGTGCTCGGCGGCGAGGCCGCGATCGTCGTGATCGACGGGGATGCCGGGGTGGGCAAGTCCCGCCTGGTTGAGGCATTGCCGCTCGCGCGAAGGAGGGCGGCGGCCGCGTCCTTGTCGGCGGATGCCTGAACGTGGGACATGGGGGCCTGCAGGAGCTTGCGCGCCGGGCGCGCATCGCCGTCGAAATCGATCCAGCCGGGCCCGCCGGTCCAAGGTCTGGTCCGATCTCTCAGGGTGCCTCGAAGGACTCCCGGGTCGGCGGTGGTCGCAACGAGCTCGGCCTCAGCCCCAGGGAGCTGGAGGTGCTGGCGCTGATCGCCCAGGGACGAACGAACGCCCAGATCGCGAGTGAACTGTTCATCAGCCCCAAGACGGCCGGCGTCCACGTGACGCACATCCTGAACAAGCTGGGGGTCAGCAATCGAGTGGAGGCCGCGATGATCGCCTCCCGGCTGGGATTGACCGGCACCAGGACCGGAGAGACGGAGGTTGTCCGCCCCCGCTAGCCGGAAGCCGCGGTTTCCTTCCCCCGCCTTAGCTGGAAGCGCTCTCGGCCTCCCCTTCAAAGCGGATCGTCGTGACCTGGACCGGCACGGTCCTGTCTGCGTTTGGGGTGCAGACGACGAGGGAGTCGATCAGCAGCCCCTGCCCGGCGAGCTCGCGGACCTTCTCTGCCAGGGCGCCGGGGCGATCCTCGAGGTCCCAGTGCGTGACGCGGCGAACCTGGTGCGGGTGGCCGCGCATCTCGATCACCTCGCCGGCGAGGGGAACGGCGTCCTCATCAACGGCGAGGAGGAGGTGGCCCCCGACCTCCACCTTCTCCCCGCCAACCCCCCGGATATTGATATCCCTGGCAGCCAGCGCGTCGAGCAGGCCGGCCAGTGCGCCGCGGCGCGCCTCCGTGGGGTCGCTTTCGACGGCTTCCCGCGCCTGGGCGCCCACGCCGTCGCTCACCTCGCCGGTCGCCAGTCGGACCTTGTACTGAAGGTGCATGGTCTTCTCTCACTCCCTTGGTGGCGGCGTCCTGAGCGGCGCCCCTCGGGGCCGATTGTAGGAGCGGCCGAAACCCTTCTCAGGCCGTGGCGGCGTCGCCGAGGAGGCGCCGGAGTACCACCCGCCGCAGGTCGCGCAGCGTGGCGACGGAGTCGGATGGCGACCGCCTCGACTGGCTGGCCGCTTTCACGGTCCGAACCAGCCGATCGTGCTCGGCCTCACGCTCGTAGGCCGCGAGGCGGTCCTTCGTGATCGTGTACATCGCGGTGGGATGCATGCGAATCTCCCTGGTTCCTGGTGGGCTACGTGTCAGCCGATGCTCTGCGGGCGGCTTCTCAGGCGCCTGCGGGCTGGCGCAGGGAGCCGAGCCAGGCTCAGCTGGAATCTGGTGGCGGGCTTGGTGCTGACGGGTCGCGGAGGGCGAGCCGCCCGCTCCAGCTGCGCCTGGCGATGCCCCTCGGCGATCGAGAACTTCGCGAGATAGAGCCTGGTCTCCGGATCCATTTGGGTCTCCTTCGGGTCTGCCCTGTCATTCGACCGGCTGACACGAACGCTAGGCGCGGCAGCTCGGCGTGCCATCGGGAGAAGACCCTAGTTCCGGGTGACCGGACCACCCTATTTCTGCGCTGGGTCATCCGGCCGATGCCCGTTCCGCGCAATAGCTGACGCAGTGAGGGATGCACGCGTGAAGGTGGGCAGTCGATTCGCCGCGCTTGTGCGCTGGCCGCTCCGAGCCCTCCTGGCCGCGGCCCTGCTGGCCGCGGTTCCCGCAACCGTTGTGGCCCATCCGCTGGGCAACTTCACGATCAACCACTATTCGGGCCTCCGGATCGCTGCCGACCGCGTGACAATCGACCACGTCATCGACATGGCCGAGATCCCGGCATTCCAGGCGCGCCAGCAGATCGACCGCGACGGCGACGGGGCACTCTCCGCGGCCGAGAATGAGGCTTACCGGGCCGAGGCGTGCTCCATGCAGGCCAGGGACCTCGAGCTGTCGATCGACGCCAGGCCCATGGCGCTCAGCGTCGAAGCATCAGCCGTCGCATTCCCGGCGGGCGTCGGCGGCTTGGAGACGCTCCGCCTCAACTGCCTGCTCTCGGCCTCGCTGGAGCCTCCGATCGAGCCAGATTCGGTGCTCGCTTTTGGCGACAACTCCTATGCGGCGCGCATCGGGTGGCGAGAGATCGTCCTGGAAGGCGACGGCGTGACGGTCCTCGAGACGACGGCCGAGCGCGAGACCCGCAGCGACCGCCTCCAGCGCTACCCGGACGACCTGCTGGCGCAGCCCCTCGAGCTTCGCGAGGTCAGCGCTCGCGTCGCGCCCGGTGGTCCGGCGCTGGCGCCGTTCGTCGTTCCCGAGCTGGCTTCGCAGGATGGCGGGCAGGCCTCGGTCCCGGGCGGGATCGCGGAAGCGACAGAAATCGGCGCCCTCGTCAACGCGCCCGAGCTGACACCATCCGTCGTAGCTGGAGCGCTGCTCCTTGCCCTGGCCCTGGGCGCCTACCACGCGCTGACGCCGGGTCACGGGAAGACCGTGATGGCCGCCTACCTGGTGGGCACGCGAGGATCGGCACGCCACGCCGTCGCCCTGGGGCTCACGGTAGCCGTGGCGCACACGCTCGGTGTTCTCGCGCTCGCGGCCCTCACCACCCTTGCGGCGCGTGTCCTGCCACCCGAGCGCCTCTACCCTTGGCTGGGCGTCGCCTCAGGCCTCATCGTCGTGGGGATCGGTCTGTACCTGCTCGCTTCGCGGCTGAGCTTCCTTCCCATCGGGCGAGCGGCGGCTCAGGGAGGGCACGCCCACGGTCTGGGCGGCTGGCACACGCACGAGCCGACCCCCCCGCGGCCACCTCGAGTCGACGCCGGTCACGATCACGCCCACGGCAGCGCCCACGACCACGGCCACGGCAGCGCCCACGACGACGAAGGCGAGCGTGGGCACAGTCACCGTCACGAGACCGAACGGGACCCTCTCCGCTGGCGCGGGCTCTTCGCCCTGGGGCTGTCCGGCGGTCTGGTGCCGTCCGCCTCGGCGCTCGTTCTGCTGCTCGGCTCCGTCTCGGTCGGCCGTCCGGGCTACGGGATGGTTCTTGTTGTTGCCTTTGGCCTCGGCATGGCGCTCGTCCTGACCGGCATCGGACTCGTGCTCGTGTATGGGCAGGGTCGGATCGAGCAGCTGCTGGAGCGCCTCGATCGATCGAGCCGGGTGCCGAACCTCGCCCGGCTGGCGCCGCTCGCGACCGCGGTAATCGTTCTCGTCGTCGGACTCGCGATCACCGGACAGGCAGCGGCACAGGTGCTCTGATTTCGCCAACGGCCTGCCTCGACGGTTGCCAATTGCCGGATAAGGCGTACAGTCGAACCTGACATGACCCTCGAAGGAGTCGCTAGCGCGCTGGCCCTGGCCGCCGTCGTGTACGTCGTTTACGGGGCGGGTTCGCGTGCTGCTGCCAGCACCGAGTGGGCCTTCACCGGCTACTTCCGCGGGCACCGGCCGGACCCCTGGCCCCGTGGCGTTCAGGAGGAGGACCGCGACCGTCCCTGGGGCACGGGCGTGGTGACAGAAGCCGCCGCAGAAACCGAGGGGCCAACCGTGGTGGCCGTTGTCGAGGTGGAACGCTCAGCCCCGACGATGCTAGAGCTCGCTCCCATGCAGCGGGTCTCAGCACGCGTCGTGGCGAGGCGGACGGAAAGCCTGTTCCGCTAGCGGGCGACCGCGCTCGCCTCGTTGGAAGGCTCGCCGACTGAGTACACCGCGCTCACACGGTAGTAATAGGTGGTCCTGCGGCGCCGAAGCGTCCCGGTAGGTGGTGGTCACGCTCACTGGGTCAGAAGCGTGGCCGCTCCGGTCGCCGTCCGGCGATAGATTCCGACATCCGCTGATCGCGGCCCCGCAATCTTGCGTCTCATCGGGACTCCTGTTCGGCTCGCGCACCCGGCGCCGCCCCGGACTCACGCTGGTCGCTTCTCGACTGCTGGAAGACCGGCAGTCCGTACCAGAACCAGGCAAACCAGCCAGCGGTAAGGGCCGCGATCAGGCCCGCTGGCCCAAGGCCGAAGAGGACATCCCCGATCAGGAAAACGGTTCCCGTGACCGCCACGGCAACGAGCACGGTACCGGCGATCAGAAGGCGGTTGGAGGTGAAGAGGATTTCGTCCTTGGCCGGATCCCGAAAGCGGATCCGGGAATCGACGAAGGAGCAATCAGCAGGGCCGTGGCAGCGGCCGTGGCGATGAGCGTCCCGAAATAGACGTACCGCTCGAGCTCGGTCGCGCGGCCAAAGCCGTCGGTGAAGGGCAGGATGAGCAGGAACGCGAAAAGCACCTGGACACCCGGCAGGGCAACGCGGATCTCGTTGAGGAGCTCGATCAGCTCGCGGTCCACGCGCTCCTTCTCGGTCTCGGCCACGGCGGCATCGTAGTCGTTCCCTTAACAGACGGTTAACGCAGCGATCCGGTCCAGCCACTCGCCATGTCCAGCGGGAGCGCGCGGTGTACTCTCACTCGCTCAGACGAGGAGGGCAGACATGCCGCGGATCGTGCGCGGGGCGCTACTCCAGGCGGAGTGGACCGGCGACAAGGAATCGATGATTCAGAAGCACGAGAAATACGCCCACGAGGCGTCGAAACAGGGCGCCCAGGTGATGCTCTTCCAGGAGCTCTTCTACGGGCCCTACTTCTGCCAGGTGCAGGATCCGCAGTACTACAGCTACACCGAGAAGATCCCGGACGGCCCGACCACGAAGCGGATGCAGGATCTGGCCAGGCAGACCGGCATGGTCCTCGTGGTGCCCATGTACGAGGAGGACGAGCAGGCCTCGGGCATCTACTACAACACCGCGGCGGTGATCGACGCCGACGGAAGCTATCTCGGGAAGTACCGCAAGACCCACATCCCCCACGTCAAGGGCTTCTGGGAGAAGTTCTACTTCCGGCCGGGCAACCTGGGCTATCCCGTCTTCGAGACGGCGGTCGGCAAGGTCGGCGTGTACATCTGTTACGACCGGCACTTTCCGGAGGGGGCGCGCGCGCTCGGCCTCAACGGTGCGGAGATGGTGTTCATCCCCTCTGCCACGTCACGGGGACTATCCGAGTACCTGTGGAGAATCGAGCAGGTCAGCCACGCAGTCGCCAATGGCTACTTCGTGGGCACGATCAACCGGGTGGGCATCGAGAAGGACATCGGCGACGATGACTTCTACGGACAGAGCTACTTCGCGGATCCGCGTGGCCAGTTCATCGGCGAGCTGGGCGACGCGTACAAGGAGGAGCTGCTCGTCCGGGACATGGATCTGGACAAGATCAACGAGGTCCGCCAGACGTGGCAGTTCTACCGGGACCGCCGACCCGACGCCTACGCCGACCTCGTCCGACCCTAGCTCCGGCGATCGCCATGGACTTCGGCTTCACGCTCAAGCCGGACCACCCCATCGAACGCGTCATCGAGCTGACTCGTCGGGCCGAGGCCGCGGGGTTTACGCATGGCTGGCTCTTCGACAGCCACGTCCTGTGGAAAGAGCCCTACCCGCTGCTGACGGTCATGGCACTCAACAGCGACCGGCTGCGTCTTGGAACGTGCGTGACGAATCCAGGTACCCGCGAGCCGACCGTCACGGCGTCGGCCCTGGCGACGCTTAACGAGATCAGCGGCGGCCGGATGGAGCTGGGCATCGGCCGGGGGGACAGTGCTCGCCGCGTGGAGGGCAAGCCTCCGATGACGCTGGCGCACCTCGAGGAGGCAGTTCACCTGATTCGCGACCTCGTCGAGGGTCGATCAGTCGAGCAGGAAGGAACTCAGCTGCACTTCGACTGGACTCGTGCGGATCGGCTGCCGGTCTGGGTCGCGGCCTACGGTCCGAAGGCGTTGCGCTCGACCGCTCGTGTCGCGGACGGGATCGTGCTCCAGCTGGCCGACCCTGACCTGATCCGCTGGTTCGTGTCGCAGCTCCATGAAGCCTGTCGCGAGGAGGGGCGCGACCCCTCCGAAATCAGGGTCATGGCCGCCGCACCGGCACACGTGAACGAGGACATCGCGGCTTGTCGTGACCGGGTGCGCTGGTTTCCCGCCCTCGTGAGCAACCACGTGGTCGATCTGGTGACGAAGTATCCCCGCGAACAGCTGCCCGAGTCGCTCACCGGCTACGTCCGCGAGCGCGAGGGCTACGACTACAAGCACCACGCCGAGGTCGGGTCGGCGAACGCCGGCTTCGTGGAGGACGAGGTGGTCGACCGCTTCTGCGTCATCGGGCCCGTTGAGGCGCATATCGCAAAGCTGCGCGAGCTGGCCGACGCGGGGGTCGACCAGTTCAACCTCTACCTCATGAACGGGGAGGAAGAACAGCAGCTGGAAATCTACGGCCGGGAAGTCGTGCCGCAGCTGTCGGGTGCTGCCGTGACGCGGGATCCCGGAGCGCGGGCTGGATCGAGCGACCTCCTGGCCGGAGAAGCCCGATGACCGAGCGCCCGGGCTGGGCCAAGTCGCCGCCGGATCTCGTCGACGCGTTCGGCCGTGAGCTGTCGACCATGGAGGGCGCGCAGCGCCGGCAGATGTTCGGCTACCCGGCGGCGTTTGTGAACGGCAACCTGTTCACCAGCCTGCACCAGGCAGCCTGGGTCGTTCGTCTGCCCGAGGATGCCCGCACCGAACTCCTCGCCCAGCCGGGGGCACGGATCTTCGAGCCGATGGCCGGGCGTCCGATGAAGGAGTACGTCGTCGTACCTGCGGAGCTGATCGAGCAGCCGGAGCTGCTGCGGCTGTGGTTGCAGCGCAGCTTCGCGTATGTGCAGTCGCTGCCGCCGAAGAAGAAGTAAGGGAAGCCCGTGCGCATCTCGTTCGTTGCCGGCTTCGGACCCATCGTGCCCGACGTTGATGCCAGCCACGCCTTCTACTCCGGGGCTCTCGGCATTCCCTTCGAGGGTGACCCGGGCTACTGGCACACCGATGCCCTCGACGGCGTCAGAGCGTTCGCTCTGTGGCCGCTGAAGACCGCCGCCCAGTCGACCTTCGGGCAGAACGAGTGGCCCGCTGACCTGCCCGTGCCGCAATCCTGGCTCGAGTTCGATGTGGAAGACGCCGACGCCGTTACTGCTGCCGCGTCCGAGCTGGAGGAGAAAGGCTATCGCCCTCTGGTTCCCCCCAAAACGGAGGAGTGGGGTCAGACCGTCTGCCGGCTCCTGAGTCCCGAGGGCCTGCTCGTCGGCGTCACCTACACCCCCTGGATGCACGCGCCGGACTGAGGCAAACGGGCGGGCCGCGGTTCGCCGAATGATCACCAGGCGAGCGTTACGGCTCCTTGAGCCCGGGATCCTTGCCATACGACCATCCCCATCCCTGGAACGTTGGGAGCGAGGAAACCGGCTCCATGGGCAAATTCGAGCCCACCACGTCCCGATTCGCCGCCATACGACCAGCCCGGAGAACATGCGGTTGGAAACTGGCCAGCGCACCTGGTAACTGCCATCCTTGCGTTCCCTGGATGCGCATATGGCAAATCCGTGAACTGACGCCACGGTGGGGCACGACCAGCCCCCGAAGCGATGAGGAGGAGCGCATGCGCACGCTGATCACGGGCGGAACCGTCGTCAATGCCGATGGTTCAGTCGAGGCCGACGTCCTCGTCGACGGGGAGCAGATCGCCGCGGTGGGACGCGGCCTGGCGGGGATGCTCGGCCGCGGCAACGGCTCGGGGGACCCGATCGACCGGCGCGTCGATGCGAGCGGCAAGTACGTCATCCCCGGCGCGATCGATGTCCACACCCACATGGAGCTCCCGTTCGGAGGAACGTTCGCGAAGGACACCTTCGGGACGGGGACGCGGGCCGCGGCCTTTGGTGGAACCACCACGATCATCGACTTCGCCGTGCAGAGCCGTGGTGCGTCACTGCGGGAAGGGCTGGACGCCTGGCACGCCAAGGCCGAGGGCAACTGCGCGATCGACTACGGCTTCCACATGATCATGAGCGACGTCAACGAGGACACGCTCCGCGAGATGGACACGCTGGTCGCCGAGGGCATCACCGACTTCAAGCTCTTCACCGCCTACCCGGGCGTGTTCTACAGCGACGACGGAGCCATCTTCCGCGCGATGCAGCAGACCGAGGCGAACGGCGGGCTGATCATGATGCACGCCGAAAACGGGCTGGCGATCGACGTGGTGGCCGCGCAGGCTATCGCGGAGGGCCACACCGATCCCTACTTCCACGGCGTCGTCCGCTACCCCGTCTTCGAGGGCGAGGCGACGAACCGCGTCATCCGCCTGGCCGAGGCGGCGGGCGTGCCGGTTTACATCGTCCACCTGTCTGCTCGCGATGCGCTCAACGAGGTGCGCGCGGCGCGCGACCGTGGCGCGAACGCCTTTGCCGAAACCTGCCCCCAGTACCTCTTCCTCTCAATCCAGGACATGGGCAACGGTTTCGAGGGCGCGAAGTACGTGTGCTCCCCTCCCCTCCGTCCGGCCGATCATCAGGAGGAGCTCTGGAAGGGCCTGGTCAAGGACGATCTGCAGGTCGTCGCGACCGATCACTGCCCCTTCGACTTCGAGGGCCAGAAGGACCTCGGCAAGGGAGACTTCCGCAAGATCCCCAACGGCCTGCCCGGCGTCGAAGACCGCGTCGATCTCCTCCACGATGGAGGGGTCCTCGACGGACGGCTGACGAAGGAACGCTGGGTCGAGATCCTCTCTGCCGCACCGGCACGACTATTCGGCCTTGCCGGACGCAAGGGGGTCGTCGCCCCCGGGGCAGACGCCGACCTGGTCGTCTACGACCCGGCTCGCAAGCGCACCATCACGGCCGCGACGCATCACATGAACGTCGATTACTCCTGCTACGAGGGCCGGGAGGTCACCGGGTCCTCGGAGCTGGTGCTGTCGCGAGGCAAGGTCATCGTCGAGAACGGCGAGTACAGCGGACAAAAGGGCGACGGCCGATTCCTGAAGCGATCACCAAGCCAGTTCCTGCTCTAACGACCGGCGCAGGTTGCGGCACTGGCCGGTGCCGTCTCTCCAGCTCAGGCGGGGGTCGCCACCCGCACGAACTCGCCAAGGACCATGTCCCAACCTCCGTCGCTCGCGTAGGCCGGGCGTCCCTGGCCGGCTCGGTCGCCGATCCGCTCCCAGTGCCGGTGCTCGAGTTCCAGGCGGGTTCGGCCGGGCGTCTCGAGGCTGAAGCGAACCTCGACTTCCGTGGGCGCAGGCGGCTCGCGGTTGGGTTGCCAGGAAAAGACGAGTCGGGTGGGTGGCTCCCACGCGAGCACCCGTCCCCAGTCCGCCTCGGAGCCATCGTCCATGCGCTCGTAGATGCGCCCGCCGACTTTCCCTTCGAAGACGGCCTCGCGGGCGTGCTCCTCGCCCATGGAGTGCGTCCGGAGTGGCCACCACGTGGACATGCCGGCCGTGAACAGCTGGAAGGCGGCCTCGAGCGCCAGCGGTACCGTGACAGTCCTTCGGATCGGGGAAAGGTCGATCACATCGGCTCCGGGGGCCGCCCTCGCAGCCGTGGAAAGCTTGGATCCGGCGTGTTCGGGCCTGGAAAGTCTCGGCCCCGTCCGTTCGCTCATCGTTTCCTCTCCTTCCCTGTTCTGCCGGCCCCGGTGTCCCTGCGGATCCCGAGTTCGGTCGCAGCGCGCTCGTACTCTCCGAGTGCGGCCTCCCAGAACTCTTCGACGTAGCTCCTCAGAGCCGTCAGGCCGTGGGGATCCAGGCTGTAGAGCCGGCGAGCACCGTCAGCGCGGTCTTGCACCAGCCCGGCAACCTTCAGCATTCGCAGGTGCTGGGAGACGGCTGGTCTGCTGACCGGCAAGGTGCGCGCGATCTCGCCCACGGCCATCGGACCGGCTCGTAGCTGTTCGAAGACTCGCCGGCGCGTCGGGTCGCTGAGCGCTCCCAGGGCAACCGCCGACTCATGTGTAAGCATGGCCTTACGGTAAGTGACCACTTACGCCTTATCAAGCACGGATGTCACGCGATCGAACCCATCAGCGGCGACGCCAGGCGAAGAGTCGGGTAGCCGCGACGTCGCACCACACGAGACCCGCCCGGCTGGCGGCGCCGTCCCCGCCGTCAGCGCCTGGATCCAGCCGCTGGACGACCCTGGAAATCGGGCCGCGAAGACTTCCGGGTACCGTGAGACGAGCGCTCGGTTTCGCAACGTGGCTCGAACAACCCAGCAGCAGAAGACGGCATAGCCCTCACCGTCGCCCAATGCGGCTCCCAACGACTCGGCTTCTGCCCGCTTCCGTTCGGACGACCTCACAGCCGCGCCGATGTCGCCCATGCTGTTGACTGCTTCGATCAACAGCAGCCTGCGGTGGCGGTCGTCGCGAAGGCCCACATCCGCCGAGCGGGATGGATCGGCGGGCCTTGTCGCGAGCTCAAACGCTCGGCCATAGCCCGCTTGGCGCCCGAGGCGCAGGATCAGCTCCTGGATCACGAGGTGGCCTGCGTCGACCGGCTCTTCCCGGGAGTCGCGCCCGAATTCCAGGCGCAATGGCCGATCGAGGGCGATGGCGATCGATTGCCACGAGTCGAGGGAGAAGCTGCCACCCAACCCGAGCTCGATCTGGCTGATGCTCGACTGGCTGAGACCTACCCGCTGCCCGAGCCGCGCCTGGGTCAGCCGCCGTCGCCTCCGCGAGCCGCGCACATCGGCACCGGCGCGAGCCAGCTGCTCCCGGTTGCGCCTCCGCGCTTCAGCTGTCAGCTCCGGACGCTTGAGCCTGGCCATACCGCGTCCATCCTTGCCGACGGGGCTTGGCCGCCGATTGGCTTGGGCTCCCCAGAGCCTCGATCGGAGCTTATGGACCGATGACCGTGAAGCAGCCGCCGGGGTTGGTATGAACCCGCGTTAGGTCGGGCTCACGCGGCGCGACCGTGGCCGCAGGCCGGCTTACGGCGAGCCTTCCGCTTGCAGCATCAATGGAGGCGGTGCGTCCGGGCCGAGGCGGCCCGCCTTGGAGGCCTCATCGGGTAGGGACGAGGCCGAAGCCTCAGACCGGCCCTGGTGGCTGTGCCCTGGTGGCTGGGCGCTGGTAGCTCGTTTTGGGCGCTGCCTCACCGGGTGCGCGGGAAGCCGAGATCGACCTGCGAGGTGCCCGGATCTGGCCAACGGGCCGTAACGACCTTGCCGCGGGTGTAGAACTGGATGCCTTCAGGGCCGTACATGTGGAGATCCCCGAAGAGGGAGTTCTTCCAGCCCCCGAACGAGTAGTAGGCGACGGGCACCGGGATCGGCACGTTGATGCCCACCATCCCCGCCTGGGCTTCGAACTGGAACTGGCGGGCCGCGCCTCCGTCGCGCGTGAAGATGGCCGTGCCATTGCCGTAAGGGTTCTCGTTGACGAGCTTCACCGCCTCGTCATACGTCGCCACCCGCACGACCTCCAGGACCGGCCCGAAGATCTCGTTCTGGTAGCTCTCCATATCCGGGGTCACGCGGTCGAGGAGCGAGACGCCCAGGAAGAAGCCATCGCCATCCTTGTAGAGCGAATGCTCGCGTCCGTCGGCCACGATGGCCGCGCCCGCCGCTGCTCCCTTCTCGAGATAGCCGGCGACCTTGTCGCGATGTTCGCGCGTCACCAACGGCCCCATCTCCGAGCCCGCGTCACTTCCCGGGCCGACGCGCACCTTTGGCAACCGCGACCGGATGGCATCCACGAGCGGATCGGCCACCTCCCCGACCGCCACGACGACGGAAATTGCCATGCAACGTTCGCCGGCCGAGCCGTACCCGGCGCTCACGGCCGCGTCGGCGGCCATGTCGATGTCGGCATCGGGCAGCACGACCATGTGATTCTTCGCGCCGCCCAACGCCTGGACGCGCTTCCCGTTGCGGGTCCCGGTCTCATAGATGTATTTGGCGATTGGCGTCGAGCCGACGAAGCTGACCGCGGCGACGTCGGGGTGCTCGAGGATGCGATCGACCGCCACCTTGTCGCCATGGACGACGTTGAAGACACCGTCGGGCAGGCCCGCCTCCTTGAGCAGCTCGGCGATGAGCATCGAGGCGGAAGGGTCCTTTTCGGACGGCTTGAGCACGAAGGTGTTCCCGCAGGCGATCGCGTTCGCGAACATCCACATCGGAACCATCGCGGGGAAGTTGAACGGTGTGATTCCGGCCACCACGCCGATTGGCTGGCGGATCTGGTAGACATCGATTCCCGTCGAAACCTGCTCGCTGAAGGCGCCCTTGAGCAGGTGCGGGATGCCGCACGCAAACTCCAGGTTCTCGAGACCACGCGAGACCTCGCCCAGAGCGTCGCTCGGGACTTTGCCGTGCTCGGCAGTCAACAGTGCCGCGATCTCCTCGCGTCCGTCATGGACGAGGTTCCGGATGTTGAACAGGATCTCGGTCCGCTTCGAGAGCGAGGTGGAGCGCCAGGCCGGAAAGGCGGCCCGAGCGGCCTCGACCGCGGCGTCGATCTCCTCCGCCGAGGCGAAGTCGACCTCCCGCGCGAGCCTGCCTGTGGCCGGGTTGTAGACCGGGCCGTGCCGGCCCGAACCGCCGGGGACCAGGCGGCCTCCGATCCAGTGACTGACCCGCCCAGGGCTGGGCTCGGGGCGGGGACTCTGTACGCGCGGCTCCGCGACTTGCGTCATCTGACTTCTCCGCTGTCGCCCGCCTACTGCGCGGCGGGCGCAGGACCCACGATACCCCTCTGCCGCCGAACTGGCGGTGTCGCGGATGGGCCCGCCGGGAATTACAGGTCGGGCGCCTCGATGTTGACGGCCTTGCCCACTCGGCTGAGCTTGTATTTGACCGTCACCATTACTTCATGCGTCCGACCATCGACCTTCCCGCGCAGGGTTACTGCCTCGTCGATCTCGACCGGTACGCCCTTCGACGAGACCCAGGCATCGAACCGGGCGGACTCGACGGAAGCCGAGTCGACATGTGAGATCCTGCGGAGGCGCTCCAGATCCACGACCTCGGGGGGTCGACGTGAAACGGACCCGGTAGGAGACCTCCTTCTTGCGGGCGAGTTCGAGAAAGCCCTCCAGCGCCTCACTTCGTTGACTCGCCGTTGGCGTCGCCGATGCTCCCGCGCTTCCGGGCGGTTGGCCGGACGAGAGCACGAATGCCGCACCGATGACCGCAACGATGAGGAGAGCGATCCCCGCCAGCAGCGTGATAGGTGGGCCACGCCCGGGCGCCAATAGTTCGATCAGGCCACCGGCGTGGGGGTGGGTGACCGACGGGCGGACAGCAGACCGCGGAGAAGGGCGGCGGCCAGAAGCAGGATGAGAGTTACCAGCGCGCCCACCTGTTCCGCGTTGAGCGGGCCCACGACCTGGTCGTCGCGCCAGGTGAATGCGGCCAGGAAGCGGCCGACCAGCCACCAGCCGAGCGCGAAACCGAGCAGCCACCCTCCGACGGTTCCTCCCCTGCCACGGCCGACCGCCAGGACGACCAGGACGCCGACCAGGGCCCAGAGCCCCTCGTATGCCTGCGAGGGGTGCGCTGCGGCCTCGGGGGACGGCGCCAGCCAGGGCCCGGTGCCCAGGAATGCCACGGCCCACGGACCGTCGAAGGCGAGTCCCTGCCCGGCGCCCGCCAGCAGCTGAGCGAGTTTGCCAAGGCCGATCGCCAGCAGCAAGGGAGCTGCGGCGACCCACGCCCAGCGCCGAAAGACACCGTCAAGGAGTGTCGCCACGTAGGCGCCTGAGGCTGTGCCGCCCAGAACGGCCCCCAGCAGTGACAGGCTGCCGCGGGCTGGATCGAAGAGGGCGAGCGGGTCGAGTTGATAGTGCTCGAGAAAGGCCAGCCCGTGCACCCATCGTCCGCCCAGCACAGCGCCCGGAATGATCCCGATGGCCACGAAGAGCAGGTCATCACGCCTCAGGCCGATCGCTTGGGGGGCGTGGTCCGCCGACGGGTCGGCTCGCGACCTGTCCGTCGCGGCAGTACGTCCCGCCAGCGCGGCGGCGAGGAGGAGGGCTGCCAGGATCGCACCGGCGACGCCCACGGTGCGCCAGGCGATCGCGAGATCGCCCAGACGTAGGAACGGGTCGAAGGTCACCTCGATGACCGCCATGACGGTCACTCCGGGCGTTCGAAGATCACCGGGCTGCGCGGTGGGTCGGGCCAACCGGCGCCCGAGCCGGGCCCTGGCCATGCGCTGCAAGGCGGCTTGCCCCGGCGGCCGCGACCCCGAGCGACAGAGCACCACCGACCATCAGGGCCACCGCCACGCCGGCGACGTTCGCAAGCCATCCCGCCAGAAACCCGCCGACCGGCGCCGAACCTGCGAATACGGTGGTGTAGACGCTCACGACTCGTCCTCGTAGTTCGTCCGGGACGGCCAGCTGAATCATCGTGTTCGTCGTCGCCGCCATGGCGATCACGCCCCAGCCGATCAAAACCATGAGGACGAGCGCCACGACGAAGCTCGTCGTGAACGACAATGCGAACACGGCGGCTCCGACGACGGCGGCCCCCAGCAACAGCAGCCGCATGCTGGGCCTGGCTCCGAAGGCGATGAACAGCGCGCTCGCCAGCGAACCGAGTCCGCTCGCCGCCATCAGGAAGCCGAACGTATCGGCGCCACCCGCCAGCACGTCGCGGGCATAGACGGGCAACAGCACGTTCTGGTTCATGCCCGCCATGGCAACGCCGCCGAGGACGCCGATCGGGAGAAGGATCTGTGGTGTCGCTCTCAGGTAGACCAGTCCTTCACGCAGCTGGTCGAGGACCCCCCTCCAGGAGCGATCGAAGGTGGAGACGGCTGGCAAGGCGAGCTCCTCGACACGGATGGCGAACATGCCGGCGAGGATGGCGAGATAGGAAACCGCGTTGAGGAAGAAGGCCGGGGCGACGCCGGCCACTCCGATGACCAGCCCGGCCACGGCGGGACCCACGATTCGCGCCCCGTTGAAGATGGCGCTGTTCAACGCAACGGCGTTGGCGATGTCCTCGCGACCCACCATCTCGACGACGAACGATTGCCGAACCGGCATGTCGATCGCGTTGATGACGCCCAGCCCGAGGGCCAGGGCGTAGACGTGCCAGACCTCCACGGTTCCCGTCGCGGCCAACACTCCCAGGACGAGAGCCAGCAGCAGGGCGCTCAGCTGCGTGAAGATCAGGCTGCGGCGCTTGGGCCAGGCATCCGCGATCACGCCGCCAAAGAGCCCAAGCACGAGCACCGGCGCGAACTGGAACGCGATGGTCAACCCGAGCGCAAACGGATCGTTGGTCAGCTCGAGGACCAGCCAGCCCTGGGCCACGGTCTGCATCCAGGTCCCCACCAGCGAGACCAGGTGGCCGGTCCAGAAGAGCCGGAAGTTGCGGTGGGACAGGGCGCGCAAGCCCTCCGGCCAGCGCACGGTCAGCTACGGCCCCGTGCGGCCGCCTCGATCAGATTCACCGTCCCCGACAGGCCCAGCCGGCCGGTATCGAGCGAAAGGTCGTAGTGCCGGGCGTCGTTCCAGTCGACGCGGAAATGGCGCCGCAGATAGCGCTCGCGCGCAGCGTCGATGGAACGGCACAGTTCTCGCAGAGCATCGTCGTCGGGGCGGGTCTCGTCGGGGATCTCCTCCACGCGTGCCACGAGATAACCGACGCGGTCGTCGAGCGAGGCATGGAGCTGGACGTTCAGGGTGTCTTCACGCCGGCCGAGGATGAAGGCGCCTCCGCGCCCCACGATCACCGCGTTGCCGCTCGACGCGGCCTCCTCGATGATCGCGCGCGTCAGGCGGGCCATCCGCTCCTGCATGGCGGGTCCCGGAAGCACTGGAACCTCGATGGGCGGCACCACCGGCTCTCCCGCGGTCGAGGCAAAGGCAGCGGCAATGCGCTGCCAGAGCCCGGGCAGCCGTTCGTCGTAGCCCTCGGCCTCCCGCTCCGGGATGCCGGAACGCTCCGCGAGCAGCGCAATGATGCGCCGGTCGAGGAACTCAGCCACGAACCGCTCGGCGACCGTCCGCCCGATTGATCCGCCCGCGGCACCGAACTGGCGCGACAGCGTGATGACGGGCACGGAGGTGGTGCGCTCGAAGCAGGGCGCGGCTGGTTCAGGCCGGCGCGGGGCTGGCGCCCAGCTTGTCGACCAGCTCCTGGACGGCTTTGGCCGAGGCCTCGAAGGCCTGGCGCTCCTCGTCGGTGAGCTCGATCTCGACGATCTCCTCGATCCCCCTCCGGCCGAGCTTCACGGGCACGCCCACGAAGAGGCCCTGAATGCCGTACTCGCCCTCCAGAAGCGCGGCACAGGGCAGGATCACCCGCCGATCGCCCAGGATGGCGTCGACCATCTGGGCAACGGAAGCGGCGGGCGCGTAGAACGCGCTGCCACTCTTGAGCAGCGCCACGATCTCTGCGCCCCCGTCACGCGTGCGCTGGACGAGGCTCTCGATACGGGCCGGCTCCAGGAGCTCGGTGATGGGCACGCCTCCGACGGTCGAGTAGCGCGGCAACGGCACCATGGTGTCCCCGTGCCCACCAAGCACGAACGCCTGCGTGCTCGTGACGGACGCACCCAGCTCGCGCGCGATGAAGGTGCGAAACCGGGCACTGTCCAGGACACCGGCCATGCCAATCACCCGCTCGCGCGGGAAGCCGCTCGCATCGAGGGCGATGTGGCACATCGCGTCGAGGGGGTTCGTGACGATTATCAGGACCGCGTCGGGAGAGTGCCTGACGGCCTCCACCACCACCGACCGGACGATCCCCGCGTTCTTCTGCATCAGGTCGTCTCGGCTCATGCCGGGCTGCCGCGCGAGGCCCGAGGTGACCACGATCACGTCGGAACCGGCCGTCTCGGCGTAGTCGTTCGTGCCCGTCACGTCGCAGTCGTGTCCGACTACCGGGGCAGCCTCGGCGAGATCCAGAGCCTTGCCCTGCGGCAGCCCTTCGACGATGTCGACGAGGACCACGTCGGCGAGCCCCGCTTCGGCGATCCGCTGCGCGGCCGTCGCTCCGACGTTGCCCGCCCCGACGACGGTCACCCTGGGTCGAGCCATGAACTGTCCGCTCCTTTCAGGGGTGGTGTCGCCTTGGGTCGCTCGACCATCATCGACCGACGGCGGGCATAATCGCGCGCAGCCGGAGGAGGAAGACGAGTGGCCGACCATTCTACCCGGGGGCCGGATACGCTCGACCCGAGCTGGCACCTCGACACGCTCGCGGTGCACGCAGGCATGGAGCCGGATGCGCTGACCGGCGCCGTCGCGCCGCCGATCTACCAGACCAGCACCTTCCAGCAGAACGCCATCGGCAGCCCGCGCGGCGGCTGGGAGTACGCCCGCACCGGCAACCCCACTCGCGCCCGGCTCGAAGCCTCGATCGCTGCCCTGGAAGGCGCTGACCATGGCCTGGCCTTCGCCAGCGGCGCTGCCGCGACCGCCGCGATCGCCGGGCTTGTGCTGCCGAGCGAAGAGGTCATCGTCAGCGACGACGTGTACGGCGGCACCTACCGGCTCTTCGAGCGCGTCCTCCGCGACACCGGTGTCGAGGCGCTCTACGTCGACCTCCAGGGGGACGCGGCAGCCACGCTCGACCGGCTCTTGGGCGAGCGAACGCGGATGGTCTGGATCGAGTCGCCCTCGAACCCGCTACTCAAGCTCATCGACATCCGCGCGGTTGCCCGCCGGCTGGAGAGCCACGTGGGTGCCCGCGGAGAACGGCCGATCCTGGTGGTCGACAACACCTTTGCCTCCCCGATAGGCCAGCGCCCGCTGGAGCTGGGGGCGGACATCACCTTCCACAGCGCGACCAAGTACCTGGCCGGTCACTCGGACACCGTGAACGGCGTTCTGGCAACCTCACGGCGGGACATCTTCGAGCGCCTGCGCTTCGTGCAGAACGCGGTCGGGGCGGTGCCCGGGCCGTTCGACTGCTTCCTCGTCCTGCGCGGCATCCGGACGCTCGGGCTCCGAATGGAGCGCCATACCCGCAACGCGACCCGCGTCGCTGCCGCCCTCGTCGAGCGCGAGGACGTGGAAAGCGTCCGCTATCCGGGACTCCTGACGGGTCGCTGCGCCCACCCCGACGCTGAGGTCGCCGCGCGGCAGATGCGCCTTGCTGGAGGCATGATCAGCTTCGAGCCGATGGACTGGAATGGCCGATCGTCCGAGGAGCGCGCCCGCCGCTTCTGCGAGACAACGAAGCTCTTCTCGCTGGCCGAGTCGCTTGGCGGGGTGGAGTCCCTCGTCGAACTGCCGGCCGCAATGACCCACGCGTCGGTGGCAGAGTCGCCGCTTGCCGTGCCGCCCGCCCTCGTGCGCCTCTCGGTGGGCATCGAGCATCCGGACGACCTCGTCGCCGACGTCAGCCAGGCCCTCGACCAGGCCTGACCACATGGGCGTCGAGGCGTCAGTAGGCCGCCACGGCGACTGGTGTCAGGCTGAAGTCGCGGACGTTTCGGGTCAGAACCGTGGCGCCCACGGCGTGGGCTGCCGCGGCGATGAGAGCGTCCGCCAGTCCCAGGGTCACCCCTCGACCTCTGGCCTCGGCACGCCATTCCCCCGCGAGAAGCGCAGCGTCCGGACCGGGCTGAATGAGCTCGATCGGCCGGATGAAGCGGAGGAAACCGTCCATGGCGATCGGGGCAACGCCGGCTCGGACCTCGCAAACCACAATCTCAGTCAGCAACGGCTCATCGCCTGAGCTGATCAGCTCGCGCCAGCGTTGGACCGCGGCAGGCTCAGCCCGCAGGTAGTCGATAACGAAGGTCGCGTTCAGCAGCACGCGCACGGTTAGGGCGGTCCGGGATCCGTTTCCTCGGCCCGCAGAGCTCGGACCCACTCCACCACATCCTCGGACGTTGCCCAGTGCGGATGATCCTCCGCGCGGACGATCCCTCGCGCCTGCTCTGCGGCAGCGATCAGCTCATCTCGACGCAATCGCTGTGCGAGCACCTGGGCAACGTAACGGCTGCGCCCTCGCGGGCCGGCGATCGCATCGACGCGCTGGACGAGCTCCTCGGGCAGCAGCAGATTTGTGCGCACATCCATGCGCACACGATGGCACACGGGAAAGAGGGCGTCAACCCGCTCCCACCGCTAGTCCTCGGAGCCGTCCCCGAAGACGAGTCGCTCGGCTCGACCCCGACCACGCAGACGAGCGATGACTGCGGGCACGTACGGCAGGATCAGCGCCCCCAGCGCCGCGAGCAGGATGAGCGAGGAGAGCGGACGCGTGACGAAGATGGTCAGATCGCCCTGGCTGATGGAAACCGCGTCGCGAAACTGCTTTTCCATGAGGGGACCGAGGATCACGCCGAGCACCACCTGCCGGGCATCCTACCGCCGAGAAGCAAGCCATCCCGGGAGCTCGCACGCGGCTGTGCCGGGCCAACCCCGGAGGGCTACCTCGGATATCGCGACCCGGTGATCCAGACAAGGCCGCCGAGGACGAGCAGGCCCAGCAGCCAGGGCACCAGCAGGATGCTGCCGAGGGTGAAGGAGAGGAAGCTTCCGATTGCACCGGCAATGCCCCCGTCGAGCAGCGCGGCCGGTCCGCATGAGATGACGGGGTAGGCCACCAGCCAGATTGCGAAGACGACCCTGAGCCAGGCGGACCGGGTCATGTCCGACCCTCGACTGCTCAGCCGGCTCGAGGACCAGCGGCCCGAATCTCCGCAGAGACCCCGCCGGCAAAACGTTCGAAGTTCTGGTCGAACATCCGGGCGAGCTTGCGGGCCTGCTGGTCGTAGGCACGGGGGTCGGCCCAGGTCGAGCGAGGCCGCAGAACGGCCTCCGGGACATCGGGCACCGACGCCGGCACCTGGAAACCGAAGTTCGGGTCGGGAGTGAGCTCGACGCCGTCGAGGCGACCCTCGAGCACGGCGTGGACCATGGCGCGTGTGTGGGCGATGTTCATTCGCTCACCGGTGCCGTAGGGCCCACCGGTCCAGCCGGTGTTGATGAGCCAGACGGGCACGCGGTGGCGGACCAGGCGCTCGCCAAGCATGCGCGCATACACGCCGGAGTGGCGTGGCATGAACGGTGCGCCGAAGCACGTGGAGAACGTTGCGGACGGTTCCTTCACGCCGATCTCCGTGCCGGCGACCTTGGCCGTGTAGCCGGAGATGAAGTGGTACATCGCCTGCTCCGTTGAGAGCCTCGCCACTGGCGGCAGCACGCCGAAGGCGTCCGCCGTCAGGAAGATCACGGTCGAGGGATGACCTGCCCGACCCGTCGGGGAGGCGTTGCCGATGAAGTGAAGGGGATAGGCGGCCCGGGTGTTCTCCGTGTGGGCGTCTGAATCGAGGTCTAGCTCGCGAGTCTCCGGATCGATGACCACGTTCTCCAGGATCGTGCCGAACCGGCGGGTGGTCGAGTAGATGTCCGGCTCGTACATGGGCGACAGCCGGATGGTCTTCGCGTAGCAACCGCCCTCGAAGTTGAAGACCCCCTCGTCGGCCCAGCCGTGCTCGTCGTCGCCGACCAGCGTCCGCACAGGGTCGGCCGACAGCGTCGTCTTGCCTGTTCCCGACAGGCCAAAGAAGACGGCCACGTCGCCGCTCTCGCCGACGTTGACCGATGCGTGCATCGGCAGTACGCCCTCGTCGGGGAGCAGGTAGTTCATCACCGAGAATGCGCCCTTCTTCATCTCGCCCGCGTACTGCGTGCCACCCACGAGGATCTCGCGTCGGCCGAGGTGTACGAGGATGACCGTCTCGCTGCGGGTGCCGTCCCGCTCTGGGTCTGCCTTGAACGAAGGTGCATCCACGATCGTGAAGTTAGGCTCGAAGTCGCGGAGGTCGGCCGCCGAGGGCCGGATAAACAGGTTGTCGCAGAAGAGGCTGGCCCAGGCCGCTTCGGTGTACACGCGGAGCGAGCGGCGGTGATCCGGATCGGCGCCGACGAAGCAGTCCTTCGCGAAGAGCTCGGTGTCCGCGAGATGCTCAACAAATCGCCTGCGCAGGGCGTCGTAGCGCGCTTCGCTGATCGGCTGGTTGATCTCCGTCCACCAGATGCTGGCGGCACTGGACGGCTCCTCGACGATGAACTTGTCGAGCGGTGAGCGGCCGGTGTGGCGTCCCGTCCTCACGACGAGCGCGCCTTCCGCCGAGATGATTCCCTCGCGGCGACGAATGGCCGTCTCGTATAGCGCCGCGACCGACAGGTTCCTGCGCAGGCTGCGGCCGAACGTCGACGCGCCGGTCTCCCGAAGCGTGGTCAAGTACCAATCCTCCACGGGCCTTGGGCCATCGCGCCGCCTCTTCAGCGGGTGGGCACGGC
>JACDFU010000107.1 GCA_013815585.1 Chloroflexota bacterium | reverse complement strand
CCTCCGGGGCGAAGACCCACTCGTCCGTCCTTGCCACCGCATGCCAGGGCTGATCGCGGTCCAGGAGCGCGAGGCCCACCCGGTACACGGGACCGCTGACCATCTGCTTGACGCCGTGGTACAGCAGCAGCCAGCCCTCCGGCGTCTCCAGGGGCTGCGCGCCACCGCCGATGCGAGCGCCGTCCCACCAGGCCGCACCGCGGGCCCGCAGGACGACGTTGGCGTGACCCCAGTGGACCAGATCCGGCGAGGAAGCCAGCCACATGTGACCCGTCCCGCCTGACACGGGCCGGTGGAGGAGCACCCACTGGCCGTCGATGCGGCGGGGAAACAGCGCCGCGTCCTTGTTCTCCGGCGACAGGACCACGCCGAGCCGTTCGACGGACTGGAAATCGCGCGTCCGCGCCAGCGCGACGGCAGGGCCCAGGTGGGAATACGCGGTGTAGGCGATGACCCACTCGCCCAGCTCGGGCACGAAGGTGATTCGGCCGTCCTCGCAGCCCCACTCCTCGTAGATCTCCACGGGGAAGAGCAGAGGGCTCTCGTCCACGCGCCAGTCCGACACACCGTCGCGGCTGCGCGCGACCCACAGGACGGAGAGCCCTCGGGCGTCCTCGACCCGGACCAGCAGGAGAACCTCACCGTCGATCTCGGTCGCGGCCGGATTGAAGGCCGAGGCGACATGTGCGGGGATGTCCGCCGCAGTCAGGAGCGGGTTCGCCGGGTGTCGATGAAACAGCTCGGTCATCGGCTGAAAGCGTAGTGGACGATCCAGGCCGCCGCATCCTTATCTTGCGTTTGGCGGCATCTTGCGTTTGGCGGTCGAAGCGCGCACGATCACACCACGGGATCCTCGCGCCGGTGGCGCACTCGCTCCGACGCGCGGTGGATCTCGCACCACAGGGAGGAGTTTGTGGTCGCGATGGAACGCAGACGCTGGGCGCTGCCCACGATCACGCTGTCGATCGTCCTCATCGCCGCGGCGTGCGGCAGCGGCGGAGGAACCGCGGCGCCACCGGGCGGATCGGGCGCCTCCGCCGGCACCGGAGCGTCGCCGGCCGGTGAGAAGGTCACGTTCCGGCTGACGACCTGGGCCGGCGAGGACGAGGCCAAGGAGCTCCAGGAGCTCGTGCTCGACAAGATCAACGCCGAGGCGACGGACTTCGAGATTGTCCATGAGCCCGCCCCCGCCGACTACTACACGAAGCTGCAGACGACGATCGCCGGCGGCACGGGGGCCGATTTCATGTGGCTCTCGCAGGAGTACGTGGCGGGTTACGCCTCGCGCGGCGCCCTCCTCGACCTGACCGCGCACCTGGCCGCGGTCGACAACCCCGCCGCGAAGCTGGACGGCTACTTCCCGGACGTCATCAAGCCGGCGAAGTACCAGGACAAGGTCTACGGACTACCGTGGATCGCACAGCCGGTCATCCTGTACTACAACCCGAAGCTCTTCGACGCGGCGGGCATCGATCCGCCGGATGACACGTGGGACTGGGCGAAGTTCCGCGAGACTGCCGTCGAGCTGACCAAGGACGACCAGTACGGCTTCACTGCCAATGGCTGGCCGCCGATCCAGCAGTTCATCTGGCAGGCCGGCGGCGAGGTGATCACCGACGACCTCAGCTCGTCCCCGATCGACTCGCCCGAGGCGATGGAGGCGGTCGAGTTCTACAAGAGCCTTGTCTGGAACGAGGAGTGCTGTCCGACCGAGGAGACCATCACGGAGCAGGGCTTCGGCGAGATGTTCAAGGCCGGCAAGGTGGCCATGTTCATGGGCGGCGCGGCTGACACGTTCGACGGGCTCGACGTGGTCGGTGCGACCGTGGTGCCCAAGGGGCCGGAGAACCGGGCCAACCTCTCGTACGTCGCCGTGACGGCGGTGAACAGCGCCACGAAGAACCCGGAGCTGGCGGCCAAGGCGCTCGCCGCGCTGACCGACGGGATCCACCACTGGAAGATCGTCGCGCCGCGACCCGAGCTGGCCACGGCCGAGGTGATCCTGGCCAGCATCCCCGAGAAGTGGAAGGCGCAGAAGGAGGGCCAGGTCGACGCCATCGTCGCGGCGACCGAGGAGATGCGGGCATTCAACGTGATCCCGCGCCACCAGGAGTGGGACGGCCTCTTCTGGAGCGAGTTCCAGGACCCGGTCTTCCATGACAAGAGCGCCCCGGCGGAGGCCGCGCCGACGGCACGGGAGAAGCTGGAGGCCCTCCTGCCCTAGCCCGCCCGCAGGTCGCTCGGGCGGCGGCGCGGACGCCGCCCGAGCCGATCCTTTCTCGGGAGACGCGGATGCCCCAGCAGCTCCAGTGGTACGCCTCGACCCTGAGCCACTACGTCGGCGCGGCGGTGGCGATCGTGGCGCTCATGTGGCTCACCAACCGCGGGCTGCGGCGGCTCGGCCTGCGGGGCGATGCCGCGATGGGCCTGGCCCTCGTCGTTCCCTGGCTGCTGGGCTTCCTGATCTGGAACGCGGGTCCGATCGTGGCCTCGCTCTACTTCAGCTTCACCGACTACAACGTCCTCCAGGCGCCCAAGGTCGTCGGCCTCGCCAACTACGAGAAGCTGATCAGCGGCGATCCCAACTTCTGGCCGTCGGTCCGCCTGACCATGGCCTATTCGGCGCTGACGGTGCCAATCGGCCTGGTCGGCTCGGTGGCGGCGGCCATCATGCTCAACCAGGGCGTGAAGGGCATCGGCCTGTGGCGAACGCTCTACTACCTGCCCGCCATCCTGCCCGCCTTCGTCACTGCGCTCCTGTGGCGCCTGATGTTCCTGCCGACGCGGGGCGGGCTGGTCAACTCGGCCACCGAGCCGATCTGGTCGCTCTTCAGTGACAAGCCTCCCGGCTGGTTCCTTGATCGGGACATGCTGCTCTGGGGCTTCGTGATCATGAGCTTCTGGGGCGTCTTCGGAGCCAACACGGTCATCGTCCTGGCGGGTCTCAAGAACATTCCCCGGGACCTGTACGAGGCGGCGAGCGTCGATGGTGCGGGCGTTCTGGCCCGCGTGCGCCACATCACCCTGCCGCAGCTGAGCCCGACCCTGTTCTACCTGATCGTGATGGGCATCATCGCCGCGGTCCAGGTCTTCGACCAGCCGCTCTTCATCCAGCTGCCACCCGGCTCGCCCACCTTCCTCAACGTGTATCTCTATCAACAGGGCTTCACGCTCTTCCAGATGGGCTACGCCTCGGCGATCGCCTGGTTCATGTTCGTGATCATCCTCGTGCTCACCCTCGCGGTGTTCCGGTCGAGCACGGCCTGGGTCTACTACGAGTCGGAGGCCAAGCGGTGACCTTTCGGGAAGCGACGGCGGAGCAGGTGGGTGGCGCGGCCGTGCTGGTCGGCAGCACCCGCCAGGGTCGCGGCGGGCTTCGCAAGCAGCTGCGGCTGCTGCCGGTCTACATCCTGCTCGCCCTGGGCGGGACCTTCGCGCTGGTGCCGTTCATCTGGATGCTGTCGACCTCGCTCAAGTCGCAGGCCCAGCTGTTCGTCTTCCCGCCCGAGTGGATCCCGGACCCGGTGCTGTGGTCGAACTACGCCGAGGCCTGGAACGCGCTGCCCTTCAGCGCGATGCTCATGAACACCATCTTCGTGACCGCCCTCGCGATGTTCGGCGAGCTCGCCAGCGCCTCGCTCGTGGCCTACGGGTTCGCCCGCTTCCACTTCCCGTTCCGGAACGCCCTGTTCGTCCTGATGCTCAGCACGATGATGCTGCCGTGGGTCGTGACGCTCATCCCGAGCTTCATCATCTGGCGCGTCCTGGGCCAGATCAACACCTACGACCCGCTGACGGTCGGCTCGCTGTTCGCGTGGGGCCCGTTCTACATCTTCCTGCTCCGCCAGTTCTTCCAGACCGTCAGCCGGGAGATCGAGGAGGCGGCCATCGTCGACGGAGCCAACTCGATGCAGGTCTTCTGGCACGTGATGCTGCCGCTCGTGAAGCCGGTCCTGCTGGCCGTGGCGGTGCTGAGCTTCCAGGGCAACTGGAACAACTTCCGCGGCGCCCTGATTTACCTGCAGCAACCGCTCGAGCGCTTCACGATGCCGCTGGGGCTGCAGTTCTTCCAGGCCAGCCTGTCGAACGAGGCGCCCCGCTGGCACTACATGATGGCGATGTCGGGGCTGATGGCGCTGCCGATCATCGTCCTGTTCTTCCTGGCCCAGCGCCAGTTCATCGAGGGGATCCAGCTGGGCGGGGTGAAGGGCTGAGAGCTGGACGCGGCGTCCGGCTCGCTGTCGTCGTGGTGCTGGCGACCGCGTGTGGGAGCCCCGAGGTCAGTCGGCCGTCGAGTTCGTCGCCTGCCTCCGGCGGGGCCCCGGCCTCCGCGAGCCCGGCGGCGAGCGGCCCGGGCACGGTGTTGCCGCCGACCGCCCGGCTGGGCCTCATCAATCCTGCCCACCTCGACTTCCTCACCGAGCCGGTCGTCATCGAGGGCGAGCCCATGGCGCTCGTTCACATCTACTCCGAGCATCCGCACTACCGGTGGGTGGATGCCTCGGGGGAGGGGATCGCCGCGGTCGACGACGTCGCGCGCGCGGCCATCGTTTACCTCGAGCTCCACGAGCGCTCGGCCGACGAGGCGGCCCTCGAACGAGCGCGCCTGCTGTTGAACTTCGTGATGTACCTCCAGGCCGACGATGGCGACTACTTCAACTTCGTTCGCGACCGCGAAGGGACGATCAATCGGGACGGCATCACCAGCTACGAGGACTGGGGCTGGTGGGCTGCGCGCGGGCAATGGGCGCTCGCCCGCGGGATCGCCGTCTTCAGCTCCGTGGATCCGCCGTATGCGGACCGCCTGCGCGAGCACTATCTGCGCGGTGAAGCAGCCCTCGATCGCGCCCTCGCGAACGTGGGGACCTACGGAGAGCTGCATGGCGAACGGATCCCTGCCTGGCTGCTCAAGGGCGGCACGGATGTCTCCAGCCTCGCGCTGCTCGGCCTCGCAGAGTACGCGGCGGTCGAGCCGAACCCGACCACGAGCCGCCTCGCCTTTGCCCTCGGCCAGGCAGTCGCGGAGTACCGCCTGGGCGACGGAGATGACTACCCGTTCGGGCTCCGCCCCAGCACCGCCACGTCGCTCGGCTACTGGCACGGCTGGGGCGCGCACAGCGTCCAGGCACTCGCGAGGGCCGGCGATGTCTTCGAACGGGATGACTGGGTCCAGGCCGCGAGGGACGAGGCCGACCAATGGTTCGGCCGGCTCATGACGACCGGCATGATCCGTGAGACGGGCGTGATCCCGCGCCGGTACGACCAGATCGCCTATGCCCAGGCGATGGTGGTGCTCGGCTACAGCGAGCTCGCGGAAGCGACGGGCGAGGAGAGCTATCGGCGGCTGTCCGGCCTCGCGGCAGCCTGGTTCTTCGGTGACAACCCGGCAGACGCAGCGATGTACGACCCGGAGACCGGTCGAGCGTACGACGGGCTGGCCGGAGCGAACCAGTTCCGCATCAACCTCAATTCCGGGGCGGAGAGCACGATCGAGGCGCTCATGGCGCTGCTCGCGGTGGTCGAGGATCCGGTCGCGGCGGGCTACCTTCGCGCCGAGGCGCGGGCAGCCCGCGCAGCGATCGTGGCAGAGGCGGAGCGCGGCACCGCGGTCGGCGGCGAACCGCGCTACGGGCAGCAGGACTGGACCGGGGAGGCGTACTTCAGCGGCGGCCGCTACTACGCGCTCGGCCCGGAGGACGAGGTGGAGGTGACGTTCACGGTCGCCGAGCGTGGCCGCTTCGACCTGTTCCTCGCCCAGGAGCGTCAGGCCGCCGGCGAGCGCGACCTGGCGGTGGAGGCGCTGCGGACGGCGGACGCCGTCGGCATCGATGGTGACCTCGCGGAGTGGAGCACGACCGAGCCTGTGGCGGTGGACGGCGCGGTCAACGTGCTGCGGGGCGGTGCCGCATGGCCGGGCCTGGATGCGGCCAGCTTCATCGGTCGGTTCCTGTGGGACGAGGAGAACCTGTACATCTCCGGCGATGTGCGCGATCTCGAGCACATTCAGAACCAGGTCGGGCCCGGCGTGTGGCAGGGGGACACGTTGTGGATCTACCTGGACACGACCGGGGAGGGGCGCCGGATCGACGTCAAGTTGACCTTTGCCCAGACGCCGGACGGGCCACAGGTCTGGAACTGGACGGGCGGCGCCTTGCTGGCCGAGGCGGAGCTCGCCTGGCAGGGTGGGGACGGGGGGTACGTCTACGAGGCGGCGATCCCGTGGGCCAGTTTGGGTCGTGAGGCTGCCGAGTCCGGGCAGAACCTCCGGTTCGAGCTCGGCATGGGCTTCACCGGCGGCTTCATGGACTGGACCGGCACCGACCCGGACACACCGGGGAATTTGGCACCCCTGACGCTGGTCGACGAGCTTTCCCAGCCGGTGGGCCCGGTGGCCGAGGAAAACGCCCCGGCGCCGGACTCGATCGCCGTCGCCGTCAGCATCGACGGCGGTCAGGCCGTCGTCGTGCCGGGGTTGACATCAGCCGACCGCGACTACCTGTGGCTCGAGGCCGTGCTCCGCGATGTCGAGCTCGAGGCGGGCGACCACCGCCTGCGTCTTGCGTACGCCGGGACCGGCGACGAGGAGGCGGTCGTCGACGCAGCGTGGCTTGCGCCCGTCGTGGCCCGCAAGGCCTGGCGACTGGAGGACGGGAGCGAGGTGGTGCTCGAGCTGGACACGCGGGAGGGGGAGCTGTCCTGGGCATCACCGCCGCCCTGAGGGTGGGGGCGCGCACGGTTCGCGATGCCTGGGACGCGCTCGTGTCGCTGGCGGCGCTGAACTTCATCTGGTTCGCGCTGTCGCTGACGGTCGTCCTGCTGCCGCCCGCGACCGTTGCCATGTTCGAGGCGACCAACCAGCTCGCTCGCGGACGTCAGGTCGAGGCGGTCGAGTACCTCGGGGCGGTCCGGCGGCAGTTCCTGCGAGCCTGGGCATGGGCGCTGCTCAACGCAGTCGTGATCGGGCTGCTGGTCGTCAGTGTCGTGTTCTACGATCGGCCGGAACCGTGGGCGGCCGCCGTCCGGAGCCTGTTCCTGCTGGCCACGTTCGCCTGGCTGGTCGCGCAGCTCATGGTCTGGCCGTACGTCTTCGAGCAGGACGAGCCGAGCCTGCGCCGGGCGATCCGAAATGCCCTCCTGACCGTCCTCGGGGCGCCCGTCTTCAGCATCATGATCGGAGCGATCGTCGCAGCCGTCCTGGTGGTCAGCGCCGTGCTGCTGGTTCCCGTGGCCTTCATGACGACGGCCTTCTTGTGCCTGCTCGGCAGCCACGCGGTGCGCGACCGGCTGGTTGCGTTCGGAAAGCGGCCGCCGCCGGAGCGGCCCACCGACGAGCTCGACTGGCCCGCAGCCGCCAGCGAGCCCGGGGAAATAGTCACGGCGGTGACCGCAGGCAGCCGACGGCCCGGGCACGATGCGGCTGGGAACGGCGAGGGGCACACGCGGCGGAGTCCCCGGACGTAAGATCGGCCAATGGAGCTCGACCCGGTACGGACGAATCCCGGCCTCTATCGCGTGGTCATGGAGAACGAGCGCGTGCGGGTGCTCGAGTACCGGGACCAGCCCGGCGATCGCACCACCCCGCATCGGCATCCGGACAGCGTCATGCACACGCTCAGCTCGTTCCGTCGTCGTCTCGCGTCGGGCGGCCGAGAGGTGGACGTGGAGATCCAGGCCGGGACGACGCGCTGGCTTGCCGCCCAGGAGCATTCTGGCGAGAACATCGGCGAGACCGAGTCGCACGCGATCTTCGTCGAGCTGAAGGAGGGCAGCGGCTCCGAGCTGGGCGAGAGGAGCGCACTCGGGCCCCAGGACGGCTGACCGGTCTGTTGGCCTCCGCGCTGACGGGCCCACGCGGGCCGCTCCATCCGCGTCCTGCAGCCGATAGACTCCGCCGACGATGCCTCCCGACCGCCCGCGCCGTCTGGCGATCCTGACCGAGGGTCAGTTCGGGTTCCACCACGGGAAGACCGCGATGGGCGTGATCCGCTACGGGACGGACCCGGTCGCCGCCGTCCTCGACTCCACGCTGGCCGGCCGGAACGTGCGGGAGTGGCTGCCCGATCGCGACATCCCGATCCTCGCCGCCCTCGGGGATGCGCTGGCGCTGCCCGAGCCGCCGACCGTGCTGCTGATCGGCATCGCCCCGACGGGTGGCAGGCTGCCGGTCTCGTGGCGGGCGACGATCCTCGAGGCGATCGGGGCCGGGCTTGACCTCCACTCCGGTCTCCACACATTTCTGGGCGACGACCCGGAGCTCGCGGCGGCGGCTCGTGCCGCGGAAGTTGAGATCGTGGACTACCGCCGCCCACCGGCACGGATGGAGACGTCGAGCGGGCGCCGCCACCGGCCGGGCTCGCGGGTGATCCTGACGGTGGGGACCGATTGCGCCATCGGCAAGATGTCCGTGGCACTCGAGCTGCGCCGCGCGGCGGTCGCGTCGGGCGCGTCGACCTCGTTCGTCCCGACGGGGCAGACCGGGATCATGATCGATGGCTGGGGGGTCGCGGTCGACCGGGTCATCGCCGACTTTCTCCAGGGCACCACGGAGTGGCTGGTCGAGGAGGGCGAGCGGCGCGGCGACTGGGTCCTCGTCGAGGGCCAGGGTTCCCTCGACCATCCAGCCTACTCGTCCGTCACGCTGGGTCTCATCCACGGAGCCACGCCGCATGCCATGGTGCTCGTCCACCGGGTCGGTCTCGAGGAGCACGACTTCGATCACCTGCCGGAGTGCTCGTTCCCGATCGCGCCGCTGCCGCCGTTCATCGCCCTCCACGAGCAGGTCGCCGGGCTCGTGGCACCGTCCCGGGTGGTGGCCGTGGCGCTCAACACGCGGTCGCTCGAGTCGGAGGACGACGCCCGCGCCGAGATCGCGCGAGTCGCGGCGCTGACCGGGCTGCCGTGCGACGACCCGGTCCGGTTCGGCGCCGAGGCGCTGTGGGCGCGGATTGCACCCGCGGTCGAGGCACTGCCCTGGGTGGTCGAGAACGACGCCCGTACGCCGGGGCTCGAGTTCGCGCGATGACCCTGGACGTTCGCGCCACCACGCTCGTCCTGGCCCTTCGCGATCCACTCCGGATCGCCCGCAGCTCCCACGGTGCGGGGCGCACGTCCACGACCGTGATTCTGGAGGTGGAGAGCGATGCGTTCCCCGGGTTGGTCGGCATGGGGGAGGGTTATCCGGACCGGTTCTATGGCGAGACGCCGGAGACGGTGACGTCCGTGCTGCCCGTGCTGGTCGAGGCGGTGGGCCGGCCGGAGGCATCGGCCGAGTGGCTCGAGCACGCGGCTGGCTCGATGGCCGCTGCGATACGTTGGAACGGCGCGGCGAAGTGCGCCCTCGACATCGCGCTCCACGACCTCGTCGGCAAGGCGCTCGGTGTCCCGGTCCATCGACTCCTGGGGCTGCCGGCGGAGATCCCGCCGACGGACTTCACGCTGGGCATCGACACGGCGGCGATCGTGGCGGATCGGGCGCGCCGCGCCGCCGGTTTCCCGGCCCTCAAGATCAAGGTCGGCGGACCCCAGGACGTCGCCACGCTCGAGGCGGTCCGCGCCGTCTACAACGGTCCGCTGCGG
>JACDFU010000106.1 GCA_013815585.1 Chloroflexota bacterium | reverse complement strand
GGTCGGTACCGCCGTCTTCGAGCCCGAGCAGGCGGTCGTGTTCACGCTCGAGGGAATCGAGGGCCTGGATGCCCTCGGAGCCGGCGGCGAGGCCCCCAGCTTCCTGATCGTGGGTGAGGACGTGTACCTCGGCATCGGAGGGACCTACCTGCCCATCCCGACCACCGGCGAGCAGTCGGCACAGTTCGAATCGCTCTTCGATGCGCTCCGACCCGAAACGCTGTTGGGTTCGGTCACGGGTGAGGTGCAGGGCATGGAGGAGGTCGGCACTGAAACGAAGAACGGCGTCTCGGCCGTTCATCTCCAGGCCGACGAGGCGACGCGCGACGCGCTGGCCGAGCAATTCGGTGCCGAAGCCGACTTCCCTTTCGACGCCTGGGTGGCCGAGGATGGCGACTACCTGGTTAGCCTCGAGATGGGCAATCCCGGCAGCGAGGACGAGTTCGGCATCTCCATCAACATCTCGGACGTCGACGACCCGGGGAACGTGGTCGAGCGACCGTAGGCCCCCTCCTCGGCGGCGGAAGAGTTAGCAAAGCGCCAGCGAATCGCCATGCGCTCACCGGCAGAGCGTTATCCGGCCTGACGCTCCTCGCTGATCGCCATACGCTCACCCGGCAGAGCGTTAACGGCTCGATTGTCTCGGATCGTCACCATCCGCTCATCCAGTAAACGTTAGGGCGATCAGAGGCGTGGTTTCCGGCTCAACGATGCTTCGGAGGGTGGCGAATCTCGTGGTGGCAACGCTGCAGGGGGCAATCCTCCCTCTAGCGTTCTCCTGGTGGTCGTATGGCAAAGCACGACGGCCGGCGACGGCTTCCCTCATGCTCGAGGGCTTCGGGGACGAACTGGGAGACATGATCGCCGGCAGGTAACGGAGTCTCTCTCGTTACCCGGCCGGAGCTGCCGGCAGGCTCCTGGCCCTAGGCGAGATCGATGAACAGGGGCGCGTGATCCGACGGCAACTTACCCTTGCGCGCGTTACGGTCGATCTCGGCGCCGACGCAGCGGGTCGCCAGCGACCTGGTGACCATCAGGTGATCGATCCGCATGCCCAGACCCTTGTGGAAATGGCCTGCCCGGTAGTCCCACCAAGTGAAGCGCCCGGGCTCCGGGTGGTGGAGCCGGTAGGCGTCCACGAGTCCCCACTTCAGGAGCCGTCCAAAGCGCTCTCGCTCGGGGGCTGAGGTGTGCGTGGAGCCGACGTACGCCGCGGGATCGTAGACATCAAGGTCGGCCGGGGCGATGTTGAGGTCGCCGCCGAGGATCAGGTCGTCCGACGGCTGCGAGGTCGTGGCGAGCCAGCCGATGAGACGGTCGTACCAGTCGAGCTTCGCGGCGTAGAAGGGGGTGTCGAGCGCTCGGCCATTGGGCGCGTAGACGCTGACGATGCGGATTCCGGCGCAGGTTGCCGCGAGGAAGCGCGCACCTTCGGCATCTGGCCCGGTGCCCTCGAAGCCCAAGGAGACGTCGGCCAGGCCCACCCGGCTTGCGATGGCCACGCCGTTCCAGCGGCCCTCACCGTGATGAGCCAGTTCATATCCAGCCATTGAGAACGCCATCAGGGGGGCCGCTTCATCGGTGAGCTTTGTCTCCTGCATGAGCAGGATGTCGGGCTCGGCAAGCTCCAGCCAGCCGATCACCCGTTCCAGTCGAGCCTTCAGGGAGTTGACGTTCCACGTCGCGACTCGCACCGCGGCAGCCTAGCAGGGCACAGTTTTCCACCGGCCGCGTGATGAAATGCGCAAATGGTGGAGAACTTTCGGAGCCGACCGCGAAGTTCGTGGATAACTTTGTTGACCTGGAGGCTGCTGCGCCGTATCGTAGTTCTTGCCCGAAGGAGCGCGCGAACCGGCACCTGTGATTGCATCAAGGGTGACGGATCGCGAGGTTCCTTCGGGTGTTTTGTCGTCTGTTGCTCTCAGTCGAGCGCGACGCCAGCCTCGCGCGCGTCCGCCGCGAGTTCCTCCAGGGCGCTGTCCTCAGTTGCCGATGCCTGGAGAAGCGCCATGACGCGACTGATTCCCAGCTCGCGGTATGCGGAGAGCGCCTCGACGCGTCGGGAACCGGTCTGGGCAGCGTTGCCCCACCAGTAATGCACTGAAACCTTCAGGCTGTCGGGGTCGCGACCGATCTCTTCGCACCGCGCCCGCACGATTGGCAGCGCCTCGCGGACATCCTCCGGCTTCATGCCGTCGAGGTTCAGCTCATCTGCGTGTCGAGCTGCCAGGCGCCAGGTCACCTTCTGGCCATTGCCGCCAACCATGATCGGCACCCGCGGCTTTTGCAGGGGCTTCGGCTGATTGATCGCGCCCCGAACGCGGGAGTAGCGCCCCTCGTATGTCGCCCTACCCTCGCCGAGCATGCGCGTGATCACCTCGAGGTCGTCTGAGAGTCGCCCGAGGCGCTCCCTGGTTTCGGGGAATTGATACCCGTAGGCCTCCCATTCCTCCTGCTTCCAGCCGGCACCGATCCCAAGCTCCATCCGGCCGCCGCTGATCACGTCCAGCGTCGTGATCATCTTCGCGGTGAGGGCCGGATTTCTGAACGCCGTGCAAACGACGATGTGGCCGAGCCGAACTCGCTCGGTCTCAGCCGCGAGCGCCGCGAGGGAGGTGAACGACTCGAAGGTGATCTCGTCGGTCGGATCCGGTGTCGTATGAACATGATCGAATAGCCAGATTGATTCGAAGCCCAATTGGTCAGCCTGTCGCGCAACCGCAACGGTTCGCTGCCAGGCGCGGCCCGGTTCCCAGCCGTTGTATTCGCCAGTCCATCCCTGGGGCACGATCACGCCCACTCTCATCCGTTTACCTCCCTGGCATTCCATCGACAACGATGCCGCCCCGGCGCAGACACTAGAGTCAGTCCGCGATCCTGCGCGAGATTCGCGACGTTGCGTTCGTTTCTCACGCAGTACAATTTCGCGGCCCAGAAGGCCCGTGCCGCCTTCAACGCACGCATAGGTGATTCAATGGTCACGATCACAGCCGCCGATCCCGCACTCTACCAACAGAAATCACGCGGTCAGAGAACCAAGCCGCTGAGCCCGCGAGCCCAGGAGCGGGAGCAACAGAAGCGTCAGTTTCGCAAGCTGATGGGTCGCCTCCAGGGCCCCGAGGACGTGTTTCAGGTGAAGCTCGGCTCCGGGGACAAGGCCGTGACCGTACGGCAGCGGCTCATGAAGGTGGCGGCGGAGGAAGGCAAGGAGGTGGCTGTGCGCACTCACGGGAAGGGTTTCCTGGTGGGCATCATGACCCCGGAACGCCGCTCGCGTCCCGGCCGTCGACCGGGCTCAGGGCGGAAGCCGAGTCAGGGCTCACAGAGCTAGGGCTCGCAGAGTCAGGGCTGGCCGGCGGGACGAGGGGCACCCGCCGGTCAGGGGCGACGCGGGCCCAGGCTGCCCGGGTCCAGGCAAGATCAGGGTCGTCAGAGCAAGCCATCGTCCGTCGATCGCCCGCGAGGGCATTGAGATAGTAGGCGTCATAGCCGTGGGCAGCGGCGAACGGGTGGTAGCCGTCCGTGACCAGCACAACCTCGCCGTCGCGGACCGCCCAGATCGCGTCGCGTGAGCCGTCCCGGCGATACAGACGCTGGAGGGCCCAGCCCTCTGGGCGGCGCATTCGGTAGTAGTAGACCTCTTCCAGGACGGCCTCGTGCGGCATGTCGTCACGGTCGTGCTTGTGGGGTGGCCAGCTCGACCAGTTGCCGCCCGGCGTCAACACCTCGACGACGAGCAGTCGGTCGGCCGGAAACTCCGGTGTCACGATGTGATTCACCTGGCGGGTTGCAGTGCCGGCGCCGCGGACCTCCACGCGCACGTCGGCCGGGGTGATGCGGAGGGGCAAGTCCGCCGTCTCCCGACCAGAGGACGGCGCGTCGGCGATGGCCAGGATCGAGGCGTGGGAGCCGGCGGCAGTGTGGCCGGTGACGGTGGCGCCGACGCCTGCCGGAAGGTAGCAGGCCCACGGCAAGGCTTCGAAGGGTGACGGCCGCCCATCCAGGCGGACGACCGGACCGTCAGATGCCAGGACCGAGGCACCGCCGCCGCTGATCGTTACCACCAGGTGCTCGCGACTGTCGCCGACGAGGGCGAGATGCTCTCCTTCGCCGAGCTGCGTGATGCGGAAGGAGAGATGTCGCCAGCCAGCCGAGGCCGGGTCCAGCTCCACGCCGACGCCGTCCGCGCCGGGCCGCAGGCGAAGCTGCTCCGGCGCCAGGTCGTTCGGTGGCGCCTGGGCGCTGACCTCCGTCATGTCCGGCTGACCGCGCCGGCCCTCGTTGGCTTCCCTACGGCGCCGTCGTGGATCCGGGCGCCAGCCAGGAGGTCGTCGATCTCAGCCGGCTTCGGCATGGCAATGCTGCAGCCCAGGCGCGTGGCCACGATGGCGCCCGCGGCATTGCCCCTTCTGACCCGGTCGATCGGGGCCAGCCCAGCCAGCATCGCCGCTCCGTAGGCGGCCGCGAAGGCGTCGCCCGCACCAAGGCCGTTGGTTACCTCGACCGGAAGTCCCGCCACTACGTGGGTCCCGGACGCCGTGATCAGGTTCGCACCCCGACCGCCGCATTTCACCAGCACGATGGTCGGTCCGAGTGCAAGTGCGTCGGCGGGTTCGAGGCCTGCCGCGTAGAACTCGCTCTCTCCGCCGATGACGGTGTCGACGAGCGCGGCCGCTCGACGGATCTGCGGACCGTACTCCGCAGGATCGCTCCAGACGACGGCCCGCCAGTCGAGATCGAGGATGGTGGCACGGCTCGCCTGGCTGGCACGCGGTGGTTCAGGTCCGCGGGGGGCTGGAGGCTGGAGCCAGGCAGCCCGGTGCTCGAGAGCGGCCAGGGTTGCACCGCGGCTGGGCTCGACGGCAAGAGCGGTGCCGGTTACGTACAGGAGGGGTGCTGCGGCGATCTCGGCGAGCGGCAGCTCGTGGGCTCGCAACTCCCAGTCGGGGGCGCTCGGAGCCCGGTAGAACGTGATCGGGAAGTCGTCAGGGGGCCAGACCTCGCAGAAGGCCAGGGGCGTCAGCAGTGTCGGATGGGTCGCCAGCCAGCGGACGTCCACGCCCTCGTCCGACAGGAACCCCCGCACGTACCGCCCGTGGCCCTCGTCGCCCACGGCGGACACGATTGCCACGCGGACTTCGAGGCGGGCCAGGCCCGTGGCCACATTGGCAGCGAATCCTCCCACGAATCGTTCGAAGGTACGGACATCCTCGAGACGCGTCCGAAGCTGCTGGGGATAGAGGTCCGCGCCGACCCTGCCCATCACGATCGCGTCCGGCGCGCCGGGCCGTCCACCGGCCGGCAGATCGCGTTGCTGGATCACGGCTCCGGTCACCTCGCGACCCCTTCGGTCAGACGTTTACACTGCCTTCGGCTCGTGCCAATTATCCGCCGACGTAATCGATTACATGATAGAAGCGGAGCGACCCCTGAACGTCGCCGCTGATCGGACGCCGCGCCGCCTTTCCGGGGCGCAGATGCTCGTCGAGTACCTGGTACGGCAGCGCGTCCCCTACGCGGTGGGCATCCCCGGCCATGGATCCTGGGCGCTCACCGACGCGCTGCTCGACCGTGCCGACGAGGTGCGCACCCTCCAGGTGATGCACGAACAATCGGCGGTCCATCTGGCCGACGGGTACTACAGGGTATCTGGCCGGCCGCTCCTCGCCTTCACGAGCATCGGGCCGGGCGCCACGAACACGGTCATTGGCATGGCCACGGCGTACGTCGACAGCACAGCAGTGCTGCTGATGACCGGGAGCGTGCACACTTACATGCGCGGCCACGGTGTCCTCCAGGAGCTGGAGCGCCGCCACGCGGCGGACTTTCCGCGCGTGCTCGAACCGGTCGTCAAGGAGTGGTTCCAGCCGTCCCGGGTGGATGAGCTTCCCTTCGTCCTGCACCGCGCCTGGAACCAGATGCTCTCCGGTCGACCCGGCCCGGTTCACCTGGATCTGCCGATGGACGTCCAGGCCGACAGCGCGGAGGTCGTCCTGCCCATGCCCGCAGAGCGGGAGGCGAGCCGCGGTCCCCGCCCCGCCGCGGACGACGTCGAGCGCGCGGCCCGCTTGCTGCGGGGGGCGCGACGGCCCGTGATCGTTGCGGGTGGTGGGGTGATCACCGCCGACGCCAGCCACGAGCTGACACAGCTCGCCGAGCACCTGGGAGCCCCCGTCGTCACGACATGGATGGGAAAGGGCGCCATCGACGAGACCCATGAGCTCGCGGCCCAGACCATTGGCGATACCGCCTCGACCTGCGGCAACGAGCTGGCGGCCTCGGCCGATGTCGTGCTCGCGGTCGGCTGTCGCTTCACCGACTGGTCGGCCTCCTCCTACCGGCGCGGCGTCACCTTTGCCATTCCCCCCGCCGGGCTCATCCAGGTCGACATCGATCCTCGGGAGATCGGCAAGAACTACCCGGTGGAAGTGGGCCTGCTGGGTGACGCAAAGGAGGCGCTTCGAGACCTGGTCCGGGCGCTTGACCCGGGCGACTCCGCGGCGACCGACCGCGACGGTGCCTATGCCCGCGAGATCCAGGAACGGAAGCGCGCCTGGGAGGGGCAACTGGAGCTGAAGTCGGGCAGCCGGGCGTCGCCCATGACCATGGCGCGCGCCGTTCGCGAAATCCAGCGCGGGACTTCGGACGAGGCGATCGTGGTGACCGGCGCGGGCCTGCCGCAGGGACTCGTGAAGCAGCGCTGGGTCACCCGTCGACCGCGCACACACATCACGAGCGGCGGCTTCTCGACGATGGGCTTCACCGTCCCGGCCGCGATCGGAGCGCAGCTGGCGGCACCCGGCCGGCCTGTCCTCGCGCTCTCGGGAGATGGCGACTTCCTGCAGTCGATGCAGGAGCTGGCCACGGCAGCCATGCTCGACGTCCCGGTCTGCTTCGTCGTCCTCGACAACTCCGGCTGGATCAGCATCAAGGGCGGGCAGCAGGCCGCCTTCGGGCGGACCGCCGCCACGGACTTCGTGCGCAGCGATGGGTCTCTCTACTCCCCGGACTACCGCCAGATCGGCGAGGCGTTCGGGCTGAGCTCCCAGCACGTGACGTCGCCCGAGGAAGTCTGCCCGGCGGTCCAGCGGGCCCTCGGCTCCGGTCGGCCCTCACTCGTGGCCATCGACGTGGCGCGCGACCTCGACGTCGCGGGGCCGGACAAGACCGGCTGGTGGGACGTGCCCGTTCCGGAGTACCACCCGGAGCAGCGGCAGCGCTACCTCGAGGGACGCGCCGAGGAACAGCACCAGTGAGCGCCCTCACGGCAGCCGACGCACGGCCCGGAACCGGGGAGCGAGTCGCCCAGCGGAGGTGGCTCCCCGGTGCAAGCATCGGCACGGTGTCCATCCTGTGGAACAACGACGACATCCTGGACCTTGCGCCGCCCGTGCCAGCCGAGGGCGTTCTCGGCGAGATGGCGCGGCTCGGATACGAGGGCACGGAGCTCGGGTCGAACTACCCCGCCGGCAGGGACCTCACCGAGCTACTCGCCCGCCACGACCTCCGCCTGGCTGGCGCCTACGTCGCGTTGCCCTGCAGCGCGGAGGGGCCGACCCCAGGGGCCATCGACCTTGGCCACGCAAAGCTCGCCGCGCTGCACGCCGCGGGCGGCGAGGTGCTGATCGTGGCGCTCGACCAAAGCCCTGGTCGCACGGAGGCCTCCGGCCGCGCCGATGCGCCACAGACGCCGCAGCTGAGCGAGGCGGGCTGGCGGTCCCTGGTGGCCTCGCTGGAGACGCTGGGCCGGGAAGCAGCTGAGCTCGGCCACCCCCTCGCCTTCCACAACCACACGGGAACCTTCGTCGAGACTCCGGCCGAGCTGGAACGCCTGCTCGGCCTGACTGATCCGGCGCTCGTCGGCCTCTGCCTTGACCTGGGTCACTACACCGTCGGGGGCGGCGACGCCGTCACCGGGCTGGAACGCCACGCGGAGAGGCTCAGCCACATCCATCTCAAGGATGTCGATGAGACCGTCCTCGGGCGCCTGAGGGGCGGACAGATCGCCGATTTTCGGGAGGCCCTCCGCGAGCGCATCTTCACTGAGTTGGGTTCGGGCGTCCTGGATCTACCTGGAGTCCTGCGGGCCCTCCGTGCGGCGGGCTACCGGGGTTGGATCATGGTCGAGCAGGACACGAGCTGGCATCCGCCGTCGGAGAGCGCCGCCATCGCGCGACAGGTTCTCGAGTACGCGCTGAAGACGCTCGCGTGAAGGTCTGCCTGATCGGAGCCGGGCGCATCGGCCAGCTGCACGCTCGGACCCTGGCGGCGGATCCGCACACCTCGGAGCTGGTGGTTGCGGACGCGGACGCGGAGCGGGCCCGGGTCCTGGCCGACAAGGTCGGCGCACGTCATGCCGCCGTCGACGAGGCACTGGGGACCGCGGACGCCCTCGTCATCGCCGCGGCCACGGACGCCCACGCGCAGCTTGTGCGTCGGGGACTCGAGCGGCGAGTGCCGACGTTCTGCGAAAAGCCACTGGCGCGGGAGCTGGATGAGACCCTTGAGCTGGTCTCTCTCGTGGAGGATTCGGGCGTGCCCCTCCAGGTGGGCTTCCAGCGCCGCTTCGATGCCGGCTATGCCGAGGCACGTCGGCTCGTCGCAAGCGGCGAGCTCGGAGTCCTCTACTGCGTCCGCCTCGCCAGTCATGATCCCGAGCCGCCGCACGAGGCCTATATCCCCACCTCGGGCGGTCTCTTCCGGGACCTCTCGATCCACGACTTCGACATCATCCGCTGGCTCACTGGTGCCGAGGTCGAGGAGGTGTATGCGGACGGGGCCGTCCGGAACTTCGAGGTCTTTGCTCGGTACGACGACATCGACACGGCGGTCGCCACGCTGCGCATGAGCGATGGTTCGCTCGCGGTCCTCACCGCTGCGCGCCATGACCCCCCAGGCTGCGACGTTCGTGCCGAGCTCTTCGGCTCACGTGACAGCATCAGCGTGGGTCTCGGTCCCCGGACACCGCTGCGATCCGTGGACCCCGGTGTCGATCTTCCCCCGGGGCCTGCCTGGACCAATTTCCTGGTCCGCTTCGAGGACGCCTATCGCGCGGAGCTCAGCGCGTTCCTGCGCGTGGCCCAGGGTGAGCTGCCCAGCCCGTGCACAGCCCGCGACGGGCTCCAGGCCATGCGGACCGCCGTCGCCGCGACGCGCTCGTTCCGGGACCACAGGCCTGTCAAGGTGGCGGAGGTGAGCTGACGAAAGGCTGGTGGCTGCCACGCGACGGTGTCAGCTCCAGCAGCCGCGCCCGGTCGGGAGGGCTTGACAGGCAGCGACAATCTGACGGCTACCGAGCCGATACCTGATGACAATTAGACCCGAGCCGTCCGGCTTGCCGTATCACTCAAGAGGCGAGCCTCGACGGAACCGGCTCCGATGCACTACAAAGGAGGCTCACAGAACCGGGACTCGATGATCAGCCACGAAGGGACCCGAGCGATTGGCGCAGAGAGTTGGCGCCGCGGGCTCCCCGGGCAACAATGAGGAGGAGACGCTCAATGCAGCGAAGATCGGTTTACTGGCAGTTCGCGACGCTGCTGTTCGCGGCCGCGTTCGTGTTCACCGCGTGTGCCGGCGGAAGCGGCAGTCCCGCAC
>JACDFU010000105.1 GCA_013815585.1 Chloroflexota bacterium | reverse complement strand
GTATGGCCGTCCTCGTGAAGTTGACGGCGCTGGCGTTCGTGCCGGTGCCACTCGTCGTGGCCTGGTGGGCGCGCCCGGACGAGGATCGCCTCAGGCGCCTGGAGGGAGTAGCCGTCGCCTACCTCGTGGCGGCCCTGGTGATGATCCCCTGGTGGCTCTGGGTGTGGCTCACCAACGGCAGCGTCTGGCTCGTGCCCGACCGGTTTGCAGGGCCGGTGGTCGTGGCCGTCGTGGCGCTCGGGCTCGCGGTTGCCGGTCTCCTCGGCTGGCTGCGCCGGACGCCTCACCGACCGCTGATCGTGGAGACGCTGGCGAGGGCATCAGGCCCCGGCGCGGCGACGGTCGCCGTTGGGCTCGGGATCGCCTGGAGCCTTGCCCTGGTCGCCGCGCTCTTCGCCACCGAAGGCATCCAGGACCCCACGTTGCCCCTGCGTGCGGCCGCTCGCTTCGCGCGCAACCAATACAGCCCGTTCCTCTGGCCATTGGCGCTTCCGCTCCTGGCCTGGGTCGCCGCGCTTTGGCGCCTGCGCCATCGTCGCCCGGCCGACCTGGCGGTGACTGCTGGCCTCCTGGCCTTCGCGCCGGTCGTGATCTATTCCGGGCTCAACTTCTATGACGCCCGCAGCGGCTTGGCCTTCGTCCTCTTCTCGGCCGTCCTGGAGGCCGCGTTCGTAGTGGAGGCCGTCGCCTGGCTCCGTCGCCGCGCCAGCGATGACGTCGGCGGTTCGGTCGGTCGGCGCTTGCGCAGTCCCGCGGTCGCCGTGGGCCTCGCGGGGTTGCTCATCGGAGGGCTGGTCGGTGGCTACGCCGTCCGTCTTGTCACGCACCTGGCGGCGGATTTCACCGATGTCGACGAGGCGGGTGCAACCGCGCGGGCCAAGTTCGACTGGCGTCGCGCGCCTGCCGTGGCCCCGGTCACCGAGTGGCTGGAATCGAACGTGCCTTCCGGGTCGACCGTGATGATCAGCTGGCTCTACGGCACCGAGCTGTACCGCCAGACCGAGGGACGCTTCGTGATGCCCTACGTGCCCACCGTGACCCTCGACATCGCTTCCGAAGGAGCGCTCCTCCGCCCGCGCGACACGGGCCGCCGCTTCCTCGACGCTGGCTTCGATCCCGCGGCCGTCGGCGCCGACCTTCTATGGGTGCGCAAGCATCCGCGCGGCTCCTACGTCGGGTTGACCTTGACCAGCCTGCTGGCCGAGCTGCGCCGGACAGGCGCCCAGTACCTGGTCCTGGCCGGCGAGCACGCTGTCCAGAGCACTGCCACGATCGCCCCGGATTTGGAGGCACACCCCGCGTTCCAGGAGCGGCGCGTCGTACGCACGCCGGCGGACGGCATCGAGGTCTACATCTACGCCGTCGACGGAGCCCGGTTGTCCGATCCGGGTGCTGCTCCTCACCTGTGGCTGGATGCAGCAGCCTTCAACGCCCTCCTGCGCGACATCCCGCGGGCACGACTCGGGTGGTCGGCCGCCCGGGTCGTGGAGGAGCTCGGTGGCGAGCGGGTGGCGATTGCGCCGCTCGACGGCTCGGGGCTTCTCGCCGCGGAGCAGCTCCGGACCCTGCTGCCCTGAACGTCGAGGGTCTGCTCTCGGCCAGCGTCAGCCTGGGCTTGGTGGCGGGCTGGTTCGTCCTGCCCGGCCTGCCCTGGGCCCTGCTCTGGCGGCGAAGGGCAGGCCTGGACCTGCTGGACAGCCTGGCGCTGATCCTCGCGCTGGGCCTGTCGGTCGGGGCAGTGGCCAGCTCGCTGCTGACGGTGATTGGGCTGCTGCGCCCGCAGGTGCTGATCGGCGTTCTTGGAGCGGCGTCGCTGGTCGGATTCGGCCTCCTGGCCGCCCTCGTGGTCCGCTCGTCGCTGGCGGCGGCTCGGCGCGGCGACCAGAGGTCACCGCCGGCCCGCCTGCCGGTCCGAAAGTGGCTGCCCGCCCTCGTGCTCGCGCTCGCCTTCATCGTGCTGCTCGTGCCGCAGTTCCTGATCGCGCTCCCCGAGGGTCTGCCCCGCGACACGACGAGCTGGTATTACTGGAATCTCAGCCGCCTCACCGCGGAGACGGGCGGCCTTCCCTCCAGCGTCATGGAATGGGGCTCGCCGCGGCCCTTCAAGGCCGACTACCTGCCCTTCACCACCCACCTCGCGGCGGTCGAGGCGCTCGATCCCGGTCGCCTGGCGACGCTCGAGACGTACCGGCTCGCCGTGCTCGTCTGTGGGGGCGTGCTGCTGATCGCCTTCGCTCGCCGCTGGACGCTGGCCGGTGGCGTGCTGCTCGGGGGGTTGCTCGCCAGCAGCAACCTCTGGATCGCCAAATTCGGCTCGCTCCGCCCCGAAGCCTTCGCGGTGGCACTGCTGCTCGGGGCACTGTGGGCGATCGATCGGGCCTGGCTGTTGGGCGTCGTCTCGCGACCGGGGCTTGCCTGGGCACTGCTCGCGGGCCTACTCGGTGGCCTTACCGCAGCCGCCCACCTCGAGGTCTTCCTGGTCGGCGGGGCGGTCGGTCTCGCGCTGCTGGTCCTCGATGGGCGGGGCGTGGTGGAGGCGCGTCGGCGCTCGACGGCCGTAGCGGGCGTTGTCGCCGCCGCCGTGGCGGTCGCGCTCCTGGCTTCGAGCGGCGGAGGGCTGCCCGGGGAGGGTGAGCTGGGCGTGGGGCTGGGCCGTCCCGCCCAGGGTGAGGCGGCGGCAGGGCTGGATGATCAGAGCTGGCGGGTCTACCGGGCCATCATCGGGCCGGACGCGCCCGCCGAGCCGCCCGGACCACCGGCCGATCCGGCCTACCTGGCGCCCACGGCGCGCTTCCCCTGGTTCGGGATCGATTTCCTGGGACCGTCCGGAGCCCTCCTTGGTGTCCTTCTCCTGGCGGCCGCGGCCGTAGTGCTCGCCCGCCATGGAACCCCGGTTCCGCGCGGCTCACGTGACCGTCCGGAGGGCCAGCTGCTGCTGTTCGGCCTTGCCGTGATCGCGATGCTCCTGATCGGCTCGCTGGCGCTGTTCATGCTCTTCCCCACCTACGTGCCGCGTCGGATTGGCCTGCGGCGACTGCTGCCCTACGAGATCGTCGGGCTGGCGGCGATCCTGACCGCAGGCGTTCTTGCCACCAAAGCCGCCTGGGTCGAGAGCAGGCCCGAGTCGGGCAGCTCCAGCCTCGATCGCGATCCCCCAGCACCGCTTGGGCGCCGCGGGGCGCTCACACTCGGCGTCGGCCTTGCTTGCGCCATCGTCGCGATCGGGCTGATGGGGGCCTCGGCTTCGCGGCTAATGGTCAACGTGGAGGCTGGTTCGATCTCCTACGACGGGCGCGATGCCTATCTCTGGCTGGCCCGCAATGCGCCGAGCGACTCGCGCATCCTCGTGAACGGCTACACGGATGGTGTCGTGGCCGGGCTCGCCGAGCGGCCCGGCATCGTCGACGGCCGAGCCCCGTACGGCGAGGACCCGGGGTGGGTGGCCCAGGCCGAGCGCGACGCCAACCTGGCGCGCGACTTCTTCGCCCGGCCGAGCTCGAGCACCCTTGCGCAACTGGGGGCCGACTACGTCGTCGTGGGGCCTGGGAGCGACCTTGCAACATCGGTCAACTTCCCGACCGATGCTGCGGCGATCGCAGCGCTACCGGACGTTGCGCCCGCGGCTCAGCTCGGGTCCGTGACCGTATACGAGGTGCTGGAGCGCTAGGCGCCAGCGCACCGGAGTGCTCGGGCTCGGGCTCGGGCTCGGGCGGGCCGGTCCACGTCTCCGAGCTTCCATCGGCAGTAGCAGGTGACAGGATTGCCTCAGTGCGTCCCCTGCGTTATGATTATGCTGAACGCATAGACATCACGGAGCGCAACTACTCGTGCACGACAAGCGCTTCTACACGCCGAAGGAGGTCGCGGACGAGCTGCAAATCAGCTCGGACACCGTCCTGCGGATGATTGCATCGGGCAGACTGGCCGCCATCCAGGTGTCCGAGAGGATCTACCGGATCCCTGCGCCGGCCTTTGAGGCGCTGCGTACCGGTCGGGTGACAAAGCGGCGGCAGGTGGTGACTCGGCGCCGTCGCTCTGAGCCGAAATACGGCAAAGGGGAAGCGCTCCGCGAGCCAGCTGGCGCCTGAGCCTGGTCGGTGCGCCTGACGGAGCAGCAGCTCGCCGACTACCTGGCTGACCTGGCTGAACTCCTCGAGCGCCACGGCGTGGGGCTTGATCTCCTGGAGGACGAACGGCTCGATCTCGACGCAGGCCCGGCGGGCAGCCGCTCGTTTGAGATCGTCGGGTTCCTCCCGGACGGCCGCCGGCCACCACTCTCGACCCTCACGTTGCGCGAGCAATGGCGAGCAACTTCAGACGCAACATTCGAGCGCGCGGAATACGAATACGAGCTGCTGGACCATGAGCGCGGCTTCCGCCGCGCCTTCCATCTGCACGACGCGGACTACTTTGTCCGGGTCTTCCTCGTTGCGGTGCATGAGCACTGCGAGCGGCCGGTGGGCAGCGCTCACTGCCCCCACTTCGCGGGCGAGCCCATCAGGGATGGCTATGCCGCGGCCATGCGCCTCATCGAGCTATGGATGGACCCAGCCGTCCCTAACTGCAACCACTTGAGCTGCCTCGAGTAACGGGGCTCGCTGAGCCAGGATTGGCCGGTTGGGCGGCTCGATCGAGTGACTGCGTCCCTGATGCCAGTATTGGCATCAGCGCCTCAGGAACCGATGGTGATGTCGATGACGCGCGTGGTCCGCGCCGGCACGGAGACGGACACGGAGATCTTTGAGGTGTTGAGGCGCGTGACCCCGCGGGCCTGGTCGAGGACCCGCTCCCTGGCGGTGATCGGCGTGCCCGAGGCGACCGATTTCCGAAGGTCGATGGTGAGGGTCACCGTGCGGCTGATCGAGGTCTCGTTGCGCAGCGTCAGGAAGAGATCGTTGTTGCCGGAGGTTCCGAAGCGCTCGACCCAGACGTCACTGCGGCTCGACTTCGCGTAGGTGACCGGCTCCCAGCCGGCAGCCTGCAGCTCCAGGAAGATCGGCGTGTAGCGGGCGTACTTGCTTCGCAGCCCGGTGCAGTTCCACCAGGGATGCGGCTCCTCCTTGTTCGGACCGGCAAAGATGCCGTAGAAGAGGCTCTGCTCGATGCGCCGGCCCGCGTCGATCACTTCGCCGTCGCTGCAGACGTCGCCGATCTTCGGGTCCAGCGAGCTCACGGGTCGCTGGAAGGCCATCGACCGCTTCTGCATCGCGAAGCTGTCGGCCGACAGCCCCAGGCCCGTCAGGGCGCCGCCGCGCTCCGGCAGGCCATTTTCGAACATGAACGAATCGATTGCGTCGGCGCCGAAGTACCCCATTGGCACGGATTCGTCGGCGTTGAAGTCGACGGCATTGATGGCACCCCGCTGATGGAGCAGCGCCGCGATCCGCTTGAACTGCGGGTACATGTTCAGGAAGTTGATCTGGGTCACGGCACCGGTGTCGTAGCTGAACGAGAGGCTCTCGTCTGCCACGCGCCAGTCGTCACGGTCGTAGTTCATGGCGACCCCCCAGGTCCGCATCCCGGCCGATGAATCCATGTACAGGGCATTCGCCCCGCTGGCCAACGCGGGCTGAACCTGATGCTTGTCGATCGCTCGGTTCCAGTCCATGCCGGTCGACGAGATGTCCGGATCGGGGTTGTCGTACCAGCGCGTGCCCCACAGGTTGTGAACGTCGAAGCGAAGCCGTCCGTTCTGGTCGCGCAGGCCGGAGTTCAGGGTCGCGGTGGCCTGGTCCCTGAGCCGTTCATTCGGAGAGTTCGCTGCCATGTCTCGCAGTCGCGCCACCGCCTGCTCATACGTGGGAACGCAACTGGTGCCGCCATCCGGGCAGGGCATGAAGAAGCCCCAGTGGTGCGTATAGACGGCGCTGTACAAGTCGTGCGCGATGTCCCAGGCGATATCGGTCGGGTTGAGGTGTACGCCCAGGCCCCAAACAGTCCTTGCCTCGTTGGGCGTGGTCGCAGGGTCGCCAGGATCCAGGGCCGACTCGTCCACCGCACCGAGGAACCAGGCGCCTTCTCGACTTGGCTGAGTCCAGCGTGCGCCACAGACGCCGGCCGTCGTCGCCGCCTTGCAGAACGAGAGCGGCTCGATGCGATAGAACTTCTCCGTTGCAGACCGGAAGCCCCAGGCGGGATCGGCTCGGTAGATGACAAACGTGAAGTCAGCCTTGCCGCCGGCTGCCGGCGAGACGCCGAGGTCGAAGCTGACAGTCAGGCCGCTGCTGCCATACCGGAAGCGTGAAAGTCGCGGCTCGCTGAGCGGTGTTCCGATCGCCAGCGCAGAGCTCGCGTCGTTGATTACCGCGTAGGGGTAGCGGCTGCTGTCGATCGGCTCCGTGCCGCGCTGCTGGCCGTACAGAACGCCGGCTGTGATCGGTTGTGAGGAGCGAGCGTAGTTCCACCAGCGCCAGCCTCCCCCGGTAGCGTTGACGGGGAGGCTGTAGGTGACTCGGAACGCACGCTCGCTCGAGCTGGTGACCGTGCCCTTCACGAGGATGTGGTTTGCCTTCGCGGTGTAGTTCGCGCGAAGCGAAAGACCGTTTCCCATCGACCCGCTCTGCGTGATCGTGGCGCCACTCTTGCTGATTGAACCGCCCACCGCGGTGGTCGTATCGCTGAAGAGCTGGCGCAGCCAGAGATCGTCGAACCAGACGTACCCGGCACCGGGGTCGGCGTACCCGGTGACGCGGACGCGCACGGCATCCGACCGGGTCTTGAAGCCGACCGATTGCCGACTCCAGGGGGAGTCGTTCGCGTAACTCAGGGCAAACGAGCTGGCGACGATTCGTCCAGTCGAGCTCAGCTGATCCACCCGGATCTGAACCGGCGTGTCCTCACGGTTGCTCGTCGCGAGGTTGCCCACCCCGGTGCTCGTCGGTGCCACGTTGTCGGTCCGCATCCACGCCCCGAAGACATAGTTGGTATTGGGACGAATTGAGACGTCCTGGCGGAACGTGCCGGAAGTGGCGCTTACGAGCTTGATCCGAAGCGAGCGCGTACTCGAATGGCCAAACGATGTCAGCAGAACGGGCCTGCTGGAACCGCTCATGAGGCTCCAGCTCGAGGGCACGCCGCCGCTGGACGTGCCCTGAAAGCCTGGGTTACGGAGCAGGTTCGGGGTAGCGCCCACCAAACGGGCAGAGAACCCGCCCCGGGTTGAAAGCTTTGGAAGCGTCCGCGAGCCGGTTGCGATCGAGGCGACCGCGCCGTTGGCGCTGGTGCTGATCCCCGACGTCAGACCCAGCCGGAGGCCATCCCCGGTCGTGACGGATGTCGTTGCAGCCTCGGCGACTGAGGGCCCACCCAGCTCGGCGGGCAGGGGTGCAAGCAGCGTGGCGACCGCGAGAAGCACGGCAGCCGGGCGCGCGGGAAGGCTTCGGCGTGGGAAGGTCATCAAACCCCCTGGCGGGTGGTGTGCGTGTCAGGCGCCGGTGCGGGCAGAGCTTCTAGCTTCAGCGCCCCCGCACCGTACCGGACTATCGACGGCGGGGCAACCCTACGGTGGTCCCGACGTCCCGGTCTGCACCGTCTTCGAGGGACGTGCGCCGCCCGTCAGGAGCACCCACGAGACCGTCCCGGCGATGCCCAGCGGAAGCGTCGCCGTGGCTCGCAGGAGGAGGGCTGCGGCTCCTGCCGCCGCCGCTTCCACCCCGATAGTCGCCAGCAGCAGCGTCAGCACGGCATCGGTCGCGCCCAGGCCGAAGGGGAGCGCACTCACGATCCCGGCCAGCAGCGCCAGGCCCAGGACGGCCCAGGCAGCGAGGGGCGAAATGGAGACACCCAGGGCGAGCAGGACGAACCAGAGCTGGAGCCCGAAGCAGGCGAAGATCGCAGCGGTGCTGAGCACAAAGCCGAGCGCTCGGCCTGCCGGGGTGATGAGCGCTGCCAGCTGGTCGTCGACTTCACCGAGCGCAGTGGCAAAGCGAGCCAGCCGCCCCGTTTTGGGGATCGGATCGACGGGCAGCACTGCCTTGGCCGCGGCGCTGGGGGAGGGAAGCTCGCTTCGCGCGGAGTCGGGGCCAGCCAGTCGGCGCACCAGGCGCCCCGGTCGGAGCCCGGCGCGGTAGGCCAGGGCCGGGAGGAACGAGAGAAATGCCGCTCCCGCCCAGGCCAGCGCCACGATCGGACCGGGGAGCCGCAGCAACTCCCCCGAGGCAGCGGCGAACGCGGTCAGGACCATGATCCCCAGAGGCCAGAGTCGCTCCGCCACGATGACGGCGGCGGAGCGACCGTAGGGCACCCCGTAGCGCTCCTTGAGGACCAGCGCGCGGAGCACTTCGCCGGTGCTCGCGGGGGTCAGGTTGTTGACCGTGTTCGCGAACGACACCACCGGCACCAGCTGCGCCACGCTCAGAGGGTGCCCCACCCCCTCCATCAGGAAGCGGGAGCGAATCGCCCAGAGCAGGACGACCGGCACGTTGAGCGCCAGTGCAGCGAGGAGCGAGCCGCGGTCGAGCTCGTTCCAGAGGCCGCCGATCTCCCAGGGCCTCGTTCGCCAGATCACGAACCCGAGCAGCAGGGCCGAGATCGGCAGCCAGACATACCAGCGGCGCATGCGCCGCCCAGTATGGCCCTCCGCCCCTGCTAGCATGCCCCCCGATGCTGTTCGGCCACCGACCGCTGGCCGGCCACCGACCGCTGGCCTACCGAGCCGCGCCGCTGGTCGGAGGTCTCGCAGTCCTCCTGCTGGCAGCGATCGCACCGGCACTTCCCCTCTCGGCGGACGACACGCTCTACCTGGCTATCGACACGTCGCTCCTGCACGGACGCGGGCTCTCCATGCCCGACGGCTCACCGGTCCTGTTCCGGCCACCGATCTACGCGCTGTCGCTGCTGCCCGGCTACGCCCTGGCGGGTCTTGGCGGCGCGTTTGCCACGAACCTGCTTTTTGGCGCGATTGCGGGGGTGCTTCTGACGGTGCTGGGGCTGCGCACCGCTGGACTGCTTGGCGCGGCCTTTGCCCTGGGCCTGGGATTCGGGGACGTGCCGATCCTGCGGATCATCCATTCGCTCCGAATCGACGTCCTGATGACCATGCTCGTCCTGCTCGCCGCAGTCCTCACTGTGCGCCTCGCGGAGCACCCCGGCCGTCGGATCGGCCTCGTGCTCGGCGCCGTCCTGGGACTGGCCGTGCTCGTCAAGCTGACCGCGGCGCTCTTCCTGATCGTGCCGCTCGTGGTCGCTTACTGGACTCGCGGCGGGCATGCTCGGCTGGCGCGGCTGGAGGCAGTCCTCGTCGTCTATCTCGGTTTCGGGTTGGTCCTCGTTCCCTGGTGGGGCTGGGTCTACCTGGTCGACGGCCGCCTCTATCTCCTGCCCTCCGCTGCCGGGCCTGCCGTGGTGGCTGGCTTCATCCTGGCGGGCCTTGGTCTCCTGGCATTGCTCTTCTGGGCGCAGCGAACGCGCCACCGCCCTCGCCTCGAGCGGATCCTGGCCAATGCGGAAGGTCGAACAGCGGCGACCGTCACAGTGATCGGTCTCGCGCTCTGGACGTTCCTCGCGCTCGGAGCCCTCTTCGCCACCGAAGGCCTGCAGGACCCCGGCGCGGGGCTGCGAGCCGTCGTCCGTTTCGCCGCGGGGGAGTTCGGGCCGCTGCTCTGGCCGCTGGGGCTGGCCGTGGCGGGCATGGTCTACGC